>CAXNGM010000324.1:0-3394 GCA_964201695.1 Bacteroidia bacterium
AGTCCTTGCTGGGCTTTTATCTCAGGGAACTGATCGCCCATTTGGTTCGCAAGTGTTGCAACCATCTTGAACATAAACGGTTCTTTTAAATCCAAAAACGTGTATCCATAACGCACCGCGCGACGCAGAATTCTACGAATAACATAGCCCGCTTTATTGTTGCTCGGTAATTGTCCGTCAGCAATGGCGAATGAAATGGTACGAATATGATCGGCAATAACGCGCATGGCGATGTCGATTTTTTCGTCCTGTTTGTAGATTTTGGATGAACTATTTTCGAGGAATGAAATGAGCGGTTGAAAAACATCCGTATCATAGTTCGATTGCTTTCCTTGTAAAACCACACACAAACGCTCGAAGCCCATGCCTGTGTCGACATGTTGTGCAGGTAATTTTTCCAAACTGCCATCGGCCTTTCGGTTAAATTCCATGAACACATTGTTCCAAATTTCGATGACCTGCGGGTGACTTTCATTCACAAAGGTTTTCCCATCGATGCGAGCACGTTCTTCGTCGCTTCGAATGTCCACATGGATTTCGGAACATGGACCACAGGGACCGGTATCGCCCATTTCCCAAAAATTATCCTTTTTATTTCCGTTGATAATTCTATCGGGATCAATCAATACCTTCCAAGTATCATATGCTTCCTGATCGAACGCTAAATTCTCAGAGGCATCGCCTTCAAAAACAGTAACATACAATCGTGATTTATCAATTTTATACACTTCCGTTAAAAGCTCCCAAGCCCATTGGATGGCGTCTTTCTTAAAATAATCACCAAAAGACCAATTACCCAACATTTCGAACATGGTATGATGGTATGTATCCACACCCACTTCCTCTAAATCGTTGTGCTTTCCGGAAACACGCAAACATTTTTGGGTATCGGCAATTCGCTTATACACGATGGGTGCATTCCCCAAAAAAAGATCTTTAAACTGATTCATTCCGGCATTGGTAAACATCAATGTAGGATCATTTTTTATGACCATAGGTGCCGAAGGAACAATTTGATGACCTTTTGAAGCGAAGAAATCGAGGAATGTTTGCCGAATTTGCTTAGAATCCATAAAGCTATTGTACAAATTTATAATCTATGAAACGGCCTCAAAGGTAGTAAAACAGCAAGAAAATTGAGACCTTTAGAATGCTTTACATAAAAAAATTGACTGTTTAATTGGAAAGAATTTATAAATTCGTAGAAATATTCCATTAAAAAAGGAGTAATTGATATCTTAACCAACACTACGATTTGGCAAAAATTCGTTATCAATTTAACACAAAATCGCTTTCCTACGAGCGCGTGAAGCTTACGATTAAGGAGCGAACTCAACGTTTTTTATCCTTTGCTGGAACAGGAATTGTTTTTGCGGCATTAGGTGTTTTATTTGCCTATAATACATTCGATTCGCCTAGAGAAAAAGTACTCGAACGCGAAGTAGATCAATTAAGACTTGAATACGATTTGTTAAACCAACGACTGAGTGATATGTATCTTGTATTGGGCGACTTACAAGATCGAGATGATAATATTTATCGTGTAGTATTTGAGGCGGATCCAATTCCAAGTGAGGTTCGCAAAGCAGGTTTTGGTGGTGTAAATCGATACGAGAAATATAAAAATTTCGATAACAGCGACTTGGTGATTGAAACAATGCAAAAAGTTGATATTTTATCAAAACAATTGGTTGTTCAGAGTAAATCGTACGATGAAATATTTACTATGGTCAAAAATAAAAATTTGATGTTATTAGCAATTCCTGCCATTCAACCAGTTAACAATAAAGATCTGAAACGTATGGCTTCTGGATTTGGATATCGTACAGATCCAATTTATAAAACGACCAAGTTTCATTCAGGGATGGATTTTGCATGTCCTATTGGTACTGAAATCTATTCTACAGGTGATGGTGTAGTGGAACGAGCAGATTCAGACGCTTCTGGTTATGGAAATCATGTTCGCATAAATCATGGTTATGGATATTTGACACTCTACGGTCATATGAGTAAGATAAATGTACGTCAAGGGCAACGTGTTAAACG
This sequence comes from Bacteroidia bacterium, assembly GCA_964201695.1. Taxonomy (GTDB): domain Bacteria; phylum Bacteroidota; class Bacteroidia; order M30B66; family M30B66; genus CALQRR01. The sequence goes on from CAXNGM010000324.1 coordinate 2,047, forward strand.
TGGTGAAATCATCGGTTTAGTAGGAAGCACGGGGAAATCAACGGGGCCGCACCTTCACTATGAGGTTCATAAAGATGGTGAAGTTTTGAATCCTGTTAATTTTTACTATTCTGATTTAACTTCTGAAAATTACGCTCGCATGATCGAACTTTCTAACAAAGAAAATCAAGCATTCGATTAATTTCGAAAGTAAATTTTACACAAGCACATTTTCTTTGTATAAACTCTTATTGATGTGTTTACGAACATCATAGCAGTATTCGTGAAGTCGCTGTCGTTCCCAATAATCGATGTAACCCATAAAGTGAGAAACATCCAAAAGAAATTCAGTTTCCGATAAGTGATATCGGGCTCGCAACAAAATATCCTGTTCCGAATCCAAAAGCGGGTTGCGACTTTCGGATATACGAAGTAAAATGCGCACACTAGATTGTAAAAGTTGAGCATACAATCCTTTTTGACTTCGTTCTTTTTTTGGAAAATCGCGCACCGTGTGATTTACAGCAATTGTTAAATCCATCGATTTCCTCCAAATTAATGATTCCCTAAAACTCGATAAGCTATACATAATATATAAAAATAAATATCCTGCTAAACTCTCGAATTGCCTTGACAATAGCCGTTTATAAACGTTTATATCCGTTTAAGTATAGTTATTTTTGCCAAATGACTCTAAATCAGATTGTTTATTTATCTAGTCAGTTATTTTCATATAACATACACAGCATCTAAAAACTCAAAATCGGATGAAGTAATTTATCCAATTTCATTAAGTAATTCTTAATTGGTAATCCGTAATTCTTAATTGGTAATTGATAATTGGTAATCCGTAATTCTTAATTGGTAATTCGTAATTGATAATTGGTAATCCGTAATTGATTTTTTATTGATTTTTTATTGATTTTTTTCCACAAAAAAAGCCATCTTTCGAATGGCTTTTTAATAAGTACGTTTATCAAACTAAGAATCAGAAAAACAATCGAACGTATCGTAACGTAAAGATGAGACGTTTTCCTAATGAGCTGCATTTAGTTAAAAGAGAGTTCATATATATGTAGGTATATTTTGTGGAAGTTTATCGTTGCTTGTGATTTTCAAAACGAAGTTTTATTTAGTTTGTTGCATCACATTTAACAATTTCCTTACACAAACTTAATACAACGAACCGCTGTTAATCAATTGGTTTCTTAAAACAGTTAACATTCAACATTTCAGCAGCAACAAGCAAAAAGGCATATTATCAACAGATTTCAACATGTCTTTTTACAACAGAATACCGCTTATATTTGCCAATTCAAATTAGGTATTGAAATAATATGCAATCAGAACAATACGAACTTGTAGTAGG
>CAXNGM010000325.1:0-3378 GCA_964201695.1 Bacteroidia bacterium
AGGAATGTATGCGCCAAACGGCGAAAAGGTGATTACACATATTTCCAATTTCAGACCCGTAAAACGTATCGACGATGTTGTTCGCGTTTTTGAGAAAATTCGTAAGGAAATTCCTGCCAAGCTGATACTAGCAGGTGATGGACCCGAACGAGGAAATGTTGAGAATTTAGCGAGGCAATTAGGAGTAATTCAGGATGTTATTTTTTTAGGTAAAACAAAGGCCATCGAACGTATTTTATGTATGTCTGATTTGTTTTTACTTACTTCCGAAACAGAAAGTTTTGGACTTTCTTCCTTGGAGGCAATGGCAAGTCATGTGCCTGTTATATCAACCAATACAGGAGGAATTCCCGAAGTGAACATTCATGGTTATTCGGGTTTCTTAAGTAACGTAGGTGATATTGATGATATGGCGATTAATGCACTTTCACTTTTGAAAGACGATACACGCATGCAGCAATTTAAAAATCAAGCGAGAATTCAAGCTTCCAAGTTCGATATCAAACAAATTCTTCCTATGTATGAGAATCTATATTCTCGACTAACGGGAATGGAAATCAATTAACCACCCGCTTTTTTGGCTTTGTAGTTTTTGGAAATGAGATGGTTAAGTATTTTATCTCGGTGATCACCTTGAATTAATATCTCTCCATCTTTTGCACTTCCACCCGAACCGCATAAATTCTTCAATGACTTCGATAAGGCATCAAGGTCATCCTGTTTCCCTATAAATCCTGAAATTAAGGTTACCTGTTTTCCCGCACGTGCTTTTTTATCAAGCATTATTTTAAGTTGTTGTTGTTGAGCAGGAAGTGTATCCAATTCCAAATCCTCATTTGATTCATATTGAAAATCGGGATTAGTAGAATACACCACGTTAATGCGGTCTTTAGGTTTTGCCATTTCCTTGGTATGTCAAAAAAATTGTTTAGTTAATCATCATTTTTCAATGCAAATTAACGCCAAAAATTATGAATTTTTCAATCATGAATACCACTCAATTTCGACTCAATTAAACTACTTTTGCAACTCAAAATCAAAAGCAATGAAATTCTTTATCGATACAGCCAACCTTGATCAAATCCGTGATGCTCAAGATTTAGGTGTTCTTGACGGTGTAACTACAAATCCAAGCTTGATGGCGAAGGAGGGAATAAAAGGTGCCGACAATATTTTACAACACTATATTGATATTTGCGAAATTGTGGATGGCGATGTTAGTGCGGAAGTAATTGCTACCGACTATGCTGGAATTATTCATGAAGGTGAAAACCTAGCAGCCCTTCATCCACAAATCGTGGTGAAAGTTCCGATGATTCGCGATGGTGTTAAGGCGATTAAGTATTTCTCGCAAAAAGGAATTCGTACGAATTGCACCTTGATTTTCTCTGCCGGACAAGCATTACTTGCGGCTAAAGCTGGGGCAACTTACATTTCGCCATTTATTGGTCGTTTGGATGATATCTCTACTAATGGAGTAGGGTTGATTCAGCAAATCCGTTTGATTTACGATAATTATGGTTTTGAATCACAGATTTTAGCTGCTTCCATTCGCCACACAATGCATCTTATCGAATGTGCTGAAGCAGGAGCAGATGTAGTAACCTGTCCATTAAATGTTATTACGGATTTATTGAAACATCCTTTAACAGACATTGGATTAGAGAAATTCCTTTCGGACTTTAAAAAAACGTCTATGTAATGATCATTCGAATCCATCCTGTTACCCCAGATCCTCGACAATTGAAAAAAGTTGTCGATATTCTACAGAATGGAGGAGTGATTATTTATCCAACAGATGGAGTTTATGCGTTTGGTTGTGAAATTCACAAATCGAAAGCCGTTGAGCGTGTTGCACAATTAAAAGGCATTCAGCCTGAGAAAGCCGATTTCTCTTTTGTGTTTGATGATTTGCGTCACATAACAGAATATGCGCGTGCTGTTGATACACCTGTTTATAAGCTTATGAAGAGTTGTTTGCCCGGTCCTTACACATTCATTTTGAATGCGAATAATAGCGTCCCGAAACTCTTTAAAAACAACAAGCGAACCATTGGAATTCGTATCCCCGATAATACTATTTGCAGATTAATTGTTACAGAATTAGGAAGCCCAATCATCTCGAGTTCGGTTCATGATGAAGACGATATCTTGGAATATACTACCGATCCCGAATTGATTCACGAACGATACAAGGATTTAGTGGATGCTGTTATTGATGGCGGTTACGGTGCTTTGGTGCCTTCAACTATTATCGATTGTACTGGAAATGTCCCGGAACTTATCAGACTTGGTGCCGGAGAAGTCGATTTTGAATAGAAATTCTTATTGCGATCTATTCCGGTTTTTTCCAATCTTCACGTTTTACTAAGTGGGCGTTTTTATTTGAATCGCTTTCAGATTTCGGAAGTATGTCCTTGCTTTCTTGTTTGTGATTTACTTTGTTAACTGGACGAGCCGTTTTACTTGCAGCTGTGGGTTGAGGTTTTCCTTTTGATCGTCGGCTATTTCCTTTCGAATCTTCTTTGTTCTTCATCGGGTCATACACTGGCCCTGCTTCGAAATTATCGGGTAGCGTGTATTTTTCGACAATCGTTTCGATCATTTCTTCGATGCGACTAAACTTTCTTTGATCCAAGGGATTAATTAAAGTAACTGCTTCCCCTTTTGTTTCGGCACGAGCTGTTCGTCCAATTCGGTGAACATAATCTTCAGGATCGGCAGGTACATCATAGTTTACTACCAACTCAATTCCTAGCACATCAATTCCCCTTGAAACCACATCGGTGGCAACAAGAATGGTTACGTTTTTATTGCGAAATCCTAAAAGTACCTCTTCACGTTGTGCTTGTTCCAAGTCGGAATGAATGGCCCCAACATTGAGTCCCATTTTTCGTAATTCGCGTTCAACTTCTTTGACTTTTTGCTTGGTTCCAGCAAATAATATCGCACTTTTTAAATCCCTTCCTTCGAAAATAGTTTTTAAAAGTTGCAGCTTCTGTGTATCATAAACCGAATAAGCGCCTTGTTTAATTCCGGCAGCTGGTTTAGAGATTGAAATGTTAATCTGAACTGGATTTTTAAGAAGTTTTACTGCAAGTTGTCTGATTTTAGGTGGCATGGTTGCGGAGAAAAACAAGGTTTGCCGATCTTCAGGAAGAAAAGTAAGGATGCGTTGAATGTCCTCAATAAAACCCATATCGAGCATTCGGTCAACTTCATCGAGAATAAGATGCTTGAGGTCTTTCATGTCAACATAACCCATGTTGAGGTGCGACAAAAGCTTTCCAGGTGTGGCAATAACAATGTCGGTTCCTTCTCGTAACGCCCGTTTCTGAACTTCGAATTCTATTCCGTCGCCACCACCATAAACGGCAA
>CAXNGM010000326.1:0-3375 GCA_964201695.1 Bacteroidia bacterium
GAAATAACCAAAGAATTGAGTTCATTTCTGGCTTCATGTAAAATTTCCAAGTGATCGAAGGCCAACTGAGGAATTTCTTTCAAAGAATGCCAAGCAGTACTTTTTGCCCAAGAAGAAGCATAGGGATTTAGCTCTGTTGTTTCAACCAGTGTAGTATATGCCACAGTAATTACCCTACCCAATGGGTGACGATTTACCTTTCCAAAAGTTTTCACCTGTCGAATAGAAATTCCTGTTAATGAAGTTAGGTCCTTTAAAACGCGAGACGCGGCAAAATCTAAATCTTCGTTCGGATAAACAAGGTCGCCTGGTAATGCCCAAAAATTTTCGAATGGCTCTGTTCCTCTTTCAATAAGTAATACTTTTAATTGGCAGTCGTGATAGCCAAATATAACACAGTCAACAGAAAAAGCCGATTTAAAGAAATCATCAATGGGAATAGAATACAAATCTTTTTGTTGAATCAGCGATTCAATATTTTTCAAATAATCAGTCATCTCAGAATATTTTTCGCATCAAATATACAAAAACAAAAATATGCATGTTGTATGATTTACAATAAGACGTATTTTAGCAGAATAAATTTACATAAGTAAAATCGATAAAAATGAAAAAACTAGTACTCTCAACTCTTTTCATGGCAATTGCGGCAAGCGTTTATTGTCAGACACAAATGACGCTTCCTGTTACATTTCAGGAAACGAACGTTAATTATAATCTGGTAGGCTTCGAAGGGGCAGAAGCATCTTCCATTGTAACAGATCCAACTGATGCTCAAAATACTGTTGGAAGAGTAATCAAGAGCGCTACTGCTCAATTTTATGCTGGAACAAGCATTACAGATGTTGTAAATAACGTGCAAGTTGGATTTTCAACAGCCATTCCATTTTCAGCAACAACAAAACAAATGACGGTTCGTGTTTGGTCTCCAGATGCAGGAATCCCTGTTCGCTTAAAAGCGGAAGATCATTTAGATGATTCACACAAAGTAGAAACAGAAGCTGTTACAACGGTGGCTGGTCAGTGGGAAACTTTAACCTTCGACTTTGCAAATCCGGTATCTGGAACTGATCCATTAAACTTAGATTACGTTTTCGACAAAGCAACAATCTTCTTTAATTTTGGAACTAATGGAGCTACTGCAGGCGAAAAGACTTATTATTTCGATGATGTACAAATGGGAACTGGTGTTTCAACAGGTCCATACAATATTACCTTCCAAGTTGATATGGCTTCAGTTCCAGGGGCTATTACCCCATATGTAAATGGTCCTTTTAATGGTTGGTGTGGCAATTGCGCTCCTATGACCCAAGTTGGTTCTACTTCTAAATATCAATTAACTATTCCTCTTCAACCAGGTGTAATTGAATATAAATTCTCACACGATAATGTAAGTGATTGGGAAACTTTACTTGCGGGCTCTTCATGCACAGTTACAGCATTTGGCTTTACTAACCGTACTTTTACCGTTACTCAAGATGCCGTTTTACCTGACGTATGTTATGGTTCTTGTGACGCTTGTGGTATTAACAATGGGCCATTCAATGTTACCTTTAAAGTTGACATGAATCAATCGGGCCAAACATTCACAACGCCTAATGTAAATGGGACTTTTAACACTTGGTGTGGACCTTGCGCCCCGATGAGCGATATTGATGGAGATAATATTTGGGAATTAACGATTCCTCTTGCAGCAGATACTTTTGAATACAAATTTACTTATGATGGATGGACAGGTCAAGAAACATTAACAGCCGGTTCTTCATGTACTGTAACTTCAACTGATGGAATTTATACAAACCGTTCGATTATTGTTACCGCCGAAACGGTACTTGATGCCGTTTGCTGGGCATCTTGCAATCCATGTTCAACAGGAATCGAATCATCAGATAAGTCCGATAAAGGAATTATTGCATTCCCAAATCCTGCTAACGATCGTTTATTCTTAAACGGTTCTTCTGTTGTTGGAACAACTTCGGTGCGCATTTTCAATTGCATTGGTAGCTTAGTGGCTTCAAAACAATTCCAATCATTATCAAACGCTTCTTTGGACATTGCTGATTTGAAAAACGGTGTTTATTTCATTGAAATTGAAAACAACCAAATCACTTCAACTCAAAAAGTGGTTGTTCAACATTAATTCGTTCTCTTAACAAATTATAAAGAGGGCTTCCATTTTGGAGGCCCTTTTTTGTTTCTATACGTTGAAGTTTAATCCTATGGATTATTCATTGTATTTTAATTTACAGGAAACGTACACCGAATGAATCGAATGTTGTAAATTCGTTCTTATTGTTCCAGTTTCGTTCCGAACCCGGAATGCGTAGGGTATTTATACGCTATTATTTATATTTATTAGTTTATGTTAGTTAAAACATTTGGCAGTGCTGTATATGGCATCAATGCCACTACTATTACAGTAGAAGTTTCCGTTGCGCAAGGAATCAAATTTTTTCTTGTTGGTTTGCCTGATAATGCTGTTAAAGAAAGCCAGCAAAGAATTGAATCGGCTCTCAATTTAAATGGCTTTAGAATGCCAGGAAAAAAGATTGTCATAAACATGGCTCCAGCCGATATTCGGAAAGAAGGTTCTGCATACGATCTTACCATTGCGATTGGTATTGCTGCCGCATCCGATCAAATGCCATCCGACCGACTTTCTGAATTTATCATCATGGGAGAACTTTCGCTCGACGGAGGTTTGCTTCCAATTCGCGGTGCGCTTCCCATAGCTGTTCAAGCCCGTGCTGAAAAATTCAAAGGCCTTATTTTACCAGAGGAAAATGCAAGAGAAGCTGCTATTGTAAGCGATTTGGAAGTGTATGGTGCAAGTAATTTATCTGATGTTATTCGGTTTCTATCGGGCGAAAATACTCTCAACCGTGTTCAAATAGATACTGAAATTGAGTTCGCAACAAGCAACCAATTTTCTGAAGTTGATTTTTGCGATGTGAAAGGGCAAGAAAACATAAAACGAGCGATGGAAATTTCGGCGGCGGGTGGACACAATGTTATTCTCATTGGACCTCCTGGAGCGGGAAAGACAATGCTCGCTAAACGACTACCGTCCATCCTTCCTTCGTTCACATTGGAAGAAGCTTTGGAAACTACCAAAATTCATTCGGTTGCGGGTAAATTGGGTAAGCGCTCATCGCTTCTAACCTCACGTCCTTTTCGAAGCCCACATCATTCAATTAGCGACGCAGCTTTGGTCGGTGGGGGAAGCAATCCACTTCCGGGTGAAATATCGTTGGCTCATAATGGCGTTCTTTTTCTTGACGAACTCCCCGAATTTAAACGCACCGTTTTGGAAGTCATGAGGCAACCGCTTGAAGATCGTGTTGTTACGATTTCACGTGCACGCTCAAGTGTGGA
>CAXNGM010000327.1:0-3372 GCA_964201695.1 Bacteroidia bacterium
GTTTTGTCAAAAGACGTAAATGCTCAAAACTTTAAAATGGATATTAGCCTGTTAATACCCGGATCTTACTTTGCTAAATTGGATAGTAACCGACAATCGAAAATCATTAAACTTATCAAATTTTAAGGGTAAGGATAAGAAAGCCGAAACGCATAACAACACACATTCAAAGCCGTGCATATTATAATTTGATGATCCGATAGCTATCGGATTGAAAATTTGAAAATTATATTGCATTCTGCTTAGCACATCATAATATCAGCACAACAGCATTATAGGCGTTTGATACATTCGTCATAGTATATTCGTCTAATCTAAAGCATTCCGTCAACCTCGATTCTGTTTATTGGAGGAGATAAATCAACTCAACAAAAAGACATTGATAAAGCAAAAGAAATTTGGATAGAATTAAACAAATAGAGAAATGGAAACATCAAAATTTGATATTGCAGATTATTTAGACAGCAACGAAATGATTGCTGAATATCTAAACGCGGTTTTAGAAGAAGGAAATGATGATGCTATTTTGGTCGCAATTGGACATATTGCAAAAGCTATTGGCATGACTAAAATAGAAGAAGAAACTGGGATGAGCCGACCAAGTTTGTACAAAGCATTATCCGAGGGAGCCAAGCCACAATTTTCAACCATCATGAAAGTATTGAAAGCCGTTGGTGGGCAAATACATATAAATCCATTAGGTACTTAAAAAACGAATTTACAACTACCTTGCTGCAGATGTGGCATTAGTCTAATACATTCGTTTTTCTTAGTATATTCTAATAATCTAAAGCATTCCTGCAACCTCGTTTGACTCTTCATGTTTGTGCAATTCATTATATCAAATTAAATTCAGACCACCACAAAGAATGTCATTATTTCAAGAATCAATCATTCGAAAACATTTAGGAACCCTCGATCAAGAAGTGGTTGAACAGGCCTATTTGGGTTTTAAAGAAGTATATAGCGCCAATAAAATTACCATCATCAAAGTTGCCAAGGAAGAATAGTACCAAGAAGGATTCATCAAAGATATTTTCGATGCGGTCACAGCTTAATCAACATCATACGAACAAAGAAAATCCTATATTTGCTTTAACCAAAACACTTTTACACAATGCGGACACTTAAAATATCTATTTCAGAATTGGAATATAGTAAGTTCGGTATCCCTAATGACCAGCTATCCTTTACTGATTTAATTGATTTGGTTAGCAGAGAACTTTCTAGGCAGACTTTGAACAATAGCGTTAAACTCTCTGAAAAACTCGGACTGTCAAAATTATCAATGGACGACATTTCAAAAGAAGTAAAGGCTGTGAGAAAAAATGCAAAAGATAATAATTGACACGAACGTCTTTGTTTCTTCTCTTATTCAACGTAATTATCCGTTTTATGTAGTTGATAGCATTTTCTCAAATAAGGAAATTCAGCTTTGTATTTCGGATAAATTGTTTGAAGAATATTGTGATGTGCTTAACCGAAAAAAATTCTTTAGGTTTCCCGAGTTCATCGCTCTTGCCCATGCTCTTCTTACTGAAATTGAAAAAAGAGCAATTATTTATTACCCGACAATTAAACTGGAAATCATTCGTGATCTTGACGACAATAAGCTTTTAGAACTTGCTGAAACATGTGAGGCTGATTTTTTAATCCCAGGAAACACAAATGATTTTACCTTTCATTCATAAAAGACTACAAAAATTGTATCACCAAAAGATTATTGGGAAAATCATTTATCGATATAAATCTTGAAAACACAGCCCAGGTATTGAACTATTAAATATTTTTGATAGAACAAGTTTACCTAACAGATGCACAACATTTGTTACAATCGCCATAACGCTAAGCACTATATTCAATTCAGTCAACAAAGAATGTCATTATTTCAAGAATCAATCATTCGGAAACATTTAGGAACCCTCGATCAAGAAGTTGTTGAACAGGCCTATTTGCGTTTTAAAGAAGTATACAGCGCCAATAAGATTACCAACATCAAAGTTGCCAAGGAAGAACAGTACCAAGAAGGATTCATAAAAGATATTTTTGGTGCCGTGTTGGGTTATTCAGTTTTTCCAGAACAACCATTTAACATCCAAACCGAAAAGAAAAACGAAGCCAATTCAAAGAAAGCAGATGGAGCTATTTTTCAAGGCGAGAATGTGGTTGGAGTCATTGAACTAAAAGACAATAAGACCAAAAACCTCGATGCTGTTAAAGATCAAGCGTTTGGATACAAGAACAACCATAAAGATTGTAGTTATGTTATCTCTTCCAATTTTCATAAACTCCGATTTTACTTAGACGATGCCACAGATTATGAAGAGTTTGATTTATACAATCTAGACAAGGAAACCTTTAAGCGATTTTACCTCTACCTCCGCAAAGAAGGACTGCTCGATAAAAACATTCCCAAATTATTACGCCAAGAAACCAAGTTTCACGAAGAGAATATTACCAAGAGTTTATACAAGGACTATTCTTCGTTTAAAAATAGTTTCTTCCAAAATGTGGTAAAGAACAATCCACAATACGATAAACTATTGCTCTTTAAAAAATCGCAGAAGTTCTTGGATAAAGTGTTATTTGTGCTTTTTGCCGAAGACAAAGGACTCGTTTCTACCAACTCCATTGTGCAAATTGTGGAGAAATGGAATGACTTAAAGAACGATGCTTTCGACACGCCAAAACCATTGTACCAATTGGTTGCCTTGTTTTTTAATAACTTGTTTATTGGAAAGAAAGACCAAAAAGGTGGAGTGCTCATACCCGAATTTGGTGGTGAAATATTTGCGCCTGATGAAGTATTAGACACCTTATTGGTGGATGATGAAGTGCTTCAAGATGATTTATTAAAACTTTCGAAATACGATTTTAATACCGATGTAGATGTAAATATTCTCGGACATATTTTTGAACATTCTCTGAGCGAAATTGAAGAAGTTGAAGCATCATTAAAAGGCGAAGTAGCCGATAAAACCAAGGGCAAGCGCAAAAAGGATGGCGTGTTTTATACACCCAAATACATTACCAAGTACATCGTTGAAAACACCATTGGGAAATTGTGTTCGTAGAAAAAAACGGAGCTGGAATTAGATCATGACATTGCCATTTTTGAACTCCAAAAAGCCGATGGAAAACTGAATGCAAAAGGTATTGAACTGTATACCACATTAAACCAATACAAAGACTGGCTGCTGACCTTGAAAATTCTGGATCCGGCATGTGGCAGTGGTGCTTTCTTAAACCAGGCGGTGAACTTTTTAGTACAGGAACATAAATTTGTAGATGATATTATTGCCGAGTTGACCAATTCTCCATTGCGTTTATTTGATACCGATATTGCCATTTTAGAAAACAATATTTATGGCG
>CAXNGM010000328.1:0-3354 GCA_964201695.1 Bacteroidia bacterium
CAGGAGTATTTTTCGATATCCCTGAAAATCCGACTCCGCCTCCATTTGCAGGAAATTCAGAAGAATATCTAACGTTGTTTTCGCCGTATTTCAAGGAAGTACAGATAGAACCCTGTTACAATTCAATAAAGCCTCGCGAAGGAAGGGAAGTGTTTGTGATTTTGAAAAAATAAATTGTATTGTAAAAAAGCTCTATTGATTTTAACTATAATTGGGTCAGCAAACTCATTTCGCCTTTGATGCAGATTGTGAAATTTAAATAATGAATATTGAACATGAATAATATGGAAGACACTACTATCCAAGAAGTAAAAATTGGCAATCAAGTTTGGATGCTTGAAAATTTGGATGCGGAATATTTTCGCAATGGAGATTCAATACCGCAAGCCAAAACAGCTGAGGAGTGGGAAAATGCCGGAAAGAATAATGAACCAGCTTGGTGTTATTATGATAACGATGAAAGCAATGGAACTAAATACGGAAAATTGTACAATTGGTATGCGGTGAACGATCCTCGTGGACTAGCGCCTGAAGGGTATCATATTCCTTCAAATACGGAGTTGACAGAACTTACAGATAACCTGGGCAGAGAAAATGTAGCTGGGATAAAAATGAAAAACTCCAACGGTTGGTATGAATCCGGAAATGGCAATAACAGCAGCGGCTTTTCGGCTTTGCCAGGCGGCTTCCGTTACATCAATGGTTCATTCAGCGATATTGCCAAAGTAGGAAACTGGTGGAGCTCTTCAGAGTCCGATACAAGCAATGCCGTGAGTCGTTTTCTGAATTACTACAACGCAGATGTATTCAATTACAACAGTGATAAGCAGAACGGTTTTTCTGTTCGTTGTCTGAAGGATTGATTTTTATAGTTGAAAGTTGAAAGGGAAAAGTTGAAAGTAAAAAGGGGAAAGTAAATCAGTTCATACAGAGGCAATGCCGAAGTTTAGAAATGATTAATCCCGAGTGGAAACCCTTTTGGCTGGAATCTCGGGAGGAAATTTTAATTCTTTAGTTGAAAGGGGAAAGTTGAAAGTAAAAAAGTTTGGGAGTTGTATGGGATGATAAATCCGTTAAATCTTAAACGCTCTATTAATCTCCTCCATGCTTGAATTATTGTCTTTCAATGCAAATGGCAATTGTTCGGCTATGATGGAAAGTAGGTTGTAGATATCTTCAAACGAATGTCCTGTGGTGAGTGGAATACGTAAACCGGTGTTCTTGTATGGCACACTTGGGAACACGCTCAGGTTGATGTAAAAACCTTTGTTCATGATGCGAGTAACCATGTTGTAACCAACGCCTGGTTTTCCAACGCCAATAAAGAAAATAGGGGAATTCGATTCACCAATTAAAGGCAATTTGAGGGTTTTGCAGGTTTCTACAAAGTAATCGACACGCTTTTGTAATTCTGCTTGATGGCTTTTTATATCCGCACTCAAATGCAATTTCGCTGAAGCTACAATAGCACCCAACATAGGCGGTTGAATCGGTCCAGAAAAGATGAATGTTCCGCCGCAATTGCGCACACGTTTTTGTTCTTTTTCGTTCGGGAAAACTAATACTCCACCGCAAGCAGCAAAGCTTTTTGCTAATCCAGCAACGAGGTATAAGCGTTCGTGAAAATGTTTCTGACTTAACACATAGCCCGCACCGTTTTTCCCAGCCCAGCCCGTTCCGTGAGCATCGTCAACGTAAAGGTGGAGTTGCTTGTGTTCGTCGAGCAGGTTGTAAAGTTCGTTTAATGGAAGAAAATCGCCATACATGGAATACACGCCATCGGCCATGTACCAGATTTTTTCGTATTTCTCTTTGAGTTCGATGATGCGTTCTTCGAGAATATCCATTCGATTGTGGCGGATAAGTTCCACATGTATACCACGAGCTTTTACAAGCTGAGCAGCCGTTTGCACGCAAGAATGCACTTGAATATCCATGATGACACAATCGCGATCACCCACCAAAACTGGAATGTTGGAAAGGTGCCCAAGCGTAACAGTAGGAGCAAGGAGAATTGGACGTTCGAAGATTTCCTGAAGCAATTTTTCCGCTTCCGAATATAGTGTTACCGAAGCATAAGCGCGAGATGATGAAAATTGCGAACCGAATTTGGTAACTGCATCCACAACACCTTGAATGATAGCAGGATGTTTTTCGAGATTAAGATAGCTACAAGAACCAAAATTCACCACATCGCGTCCTTTCACACGGATGGTTCTTCCACTTAATTCCTCATCTTCAATTTGTAATTGAGCAATGCCGAGGTTTGATGAAATTTGAGTTACTTCATCAATAGTATCAAGAACTTGTTCGTGTCTTGTTTTGGTGATGCTTGTAGTTTGACTCATAGCCGGTTTTATTCTTAAGCAAAGTAACCAAGTACGTAGAGCCAAAATTTAATCCTGTATTTAAAGATATAGACAGGTTTATCAACATTTTATAACTCAAAATGGATGATTTATCTTCATTATTTCTGTGAAAAATAGCGAGTCGAAAGGGAACACTTTTTCTATATTTGCATTATGGCTTTAAAAAACGAAGACGTAGACGAAAAACTTTTTTACACCATTGGTGAAGTTGCCAAGCGTTTCGATGTAAATGCATCACTCATTCGTTTTTGGGAAAAGGAATTCGATAGTATCAAGCCTCAAAAAAACAAAAAAGGCAATCGTCTGTTTACTAAGGAAGATTTAAATAATTTTCATTTGATTTTTCATTTGGTGAAAGAGCGTGGTTATACACTTCAAGGTGCTAAAATGAAGATGAAACAAAATCGCGATGAATTGGAGCAAAGTCACGAGGTGATTAAAAATTTGCAGAAGATTCGTTCGTTTTTGGTTGAGATGAAAAGCACGCTTTAGTCAATCGATTCGTTCAAAAAATTATGGAATTTCAGCTCACATCGGAATTTTCTCCGACAGGCGATCAACCTGTGGCAATAAAGCAGTTATGCGAAGGGGTGAATCGGGGCGATAAAGCGCAAGTGCTCTTGGGAGTTACCGGTTCGGGTAAAACATTTACAGTAGCCAATGTGATTCAACAAACGGGGCGACCAACGCTTGTTTTAAGTCATAACAAAACATTAGCAGCACAACTTTATCAAGAATTCACCTCGTTTTTCCCAAAAAATGCGGTTGAGTATTTTGTATCATACTACGATTATTATCAGCCAGAAGCATATCTTCCAGTAACAAATACCTACATCGAGAAAGATTTAGCCATTAACGACGAGATTGAAAAACTTCGTTTGAGTACAGCTTCTTCTTTACTTTCTGGAAGACGCGATATCATAGTAATTTCTTCCGTTTCTTGTATTTACGGGATGGGAAATCCGGAGAATATTAAATCGAATAC
>CAXNGM010000329.1:0-3349 GCA_964201695.1 Bacteroidia bacterium
AACAATCCGATTCCGATTACAATTGCGTCTTTGTTACCAATGGTTTGATCCATCCATTGCGCTAAAGATGATAAGATATGCAATGATTCTAGTCCGCTAACAGCAAGTAAAATTCCTAGGAAAAAGAGTAAGCTTGGCATATCGATACGCATAAGTGCATTGGATGCAGAATAGTGCTTTTGCTCCTCATTGCCTTTTCTACGATGTATAACATCCGCAATCACCCAAACCACACCAAGGGCCAACATCATTCCGATATACGGAGGAAGGTGTGTTATTTGTTTAAAAAGGGGTACGAAAACCAATCCACCAATACCGGTAAAGAACACAACCTTATTTTCGGGAGAGAGTTTCTTCTTATCGAGCTTATCGAGTTTGCCCGATAGAGCGCTTTTATTGAATAACGTAACGTAAATGAGCGGTACAAGCGCGCATATTAAACTTGGGATGAAAAGTGATTTGATAATACTTTCGGCACTTACTTGCCCACCAATCCACAACATGGTTGTTGTTACATCACCAATTGGCGACCAAGCACCGCCGGCATTTGCTGCTATTACCGTCATTCCCGCGAAAAACAAACGCTGCTCTGGATTTTTAACAAGTTTTCGTGCAAGCGATATCATCACAATGGTAGCGGTTAGATTATCTAAAATAGCCGAAAGAAAGAAAGTGATAATGGCCATAATCCACAAAAGCCGAATCGGACTTTGGGTATTTATTCGATTGGTAATGAGATTAAAACCATCGTGCGCATCAATAACTTCAACAATCGTCATTGCGCCCATCAGAAAAAAGAGGATTTCGGAAATGGCAGATAGATGATGCGCTAATTCTGCTTCAACATTATTGTTGTTAGAAAACATCTGGTAAATAGTCCAGATGAGAACCCCCATTATAATTGCGGTTCCCGACTTGTTGATTTTAAGTGGATGTTCAAATGCGATTGCTAAATATCCAAGAACGAAAATGGCAATAATAACTCCAATCATAATATAAGGGATTTCGGTTTTTAATTCAATAACAAGCAGATATCTAGTTTTCGAAAATAGCAGAAATTTTAAATGATGATTCCGCTCCACCAAAAATAGTTTGCATGCCTTTCACCGAATAGCCGCTATCAGGAACATAGCGCCAGAACATTTCCGTATTGATAAGTTCCGAATTCTCTTCGCTCTTGGATTCAATCCAGACAATTTTACCCAAAGAATCGCCGAATGCTAAATACTTAATAGGAAGTTTTTTATCGAGACTAGAGTAATGTGTTGTTTTTAAAACTCCCGAGACATCACTATCTATTAAATACTTCCCAGAAAAGGATGATTTATTGAGCGTTATTTGCTTGAAAACAGCGAGTTCTTTCTCCCAATCAACATTAGAAATTCGAATTGTTTCTGTCTTTTCCTTGGATTGTACCGTTTTAAGAACCCGAGTTTTCAAATCGCGCAGGCGCAGAGATTCTTGTTCGAAAAACCCCACATTGTCGAAATATTCAATCGTTTTAATATTCGGAGTCTCCGAGTCTTTACAAGACCAACAGGAGAGTAAAGCGAGCAACAATACGCAAAGGCGCATGAACATTAAAAATTAAATTCGATGCCTTGTGCCAATGGAAGGTCCGTTCCATAATTGATGGTGTTTGTTTGACGTCGCATATATGCTTTCCAAGCATCAGAGCCCGATTCGCGACCACCGCCAGTTTCTTTTTCACCACCAAAAGCACCACCAATTTCAGCACCCGAAGTTCCAATGTTCACATTTGCAATTCCGCAATCGGATCCAGAAGCAGCAAGGAAGGCTTCCATTTCACGCATGTTGTTGGTGAAGATTGAAGATGATAATCCTTGTGGAACACCATTTTGAAGTTCAATTGCTTGCTCGATGGTTGAATATTTAATCAAATATAAAATTGGGGCAAATGTTTCTTCCTGAACAATGTGATACTGGTTTTCTGCTTCAATAATGCATGGTTTCACATAGCACCCGCTTTCAAATCCAGCACCTTCCAAAACGCCACCATCAACAAGGATTCTTCCTCCTTCTGCCTTTGCTTTTACAATCGCATTATTATAATCTTCAACTGCTTTTGTATCGATAAGTGGTCCAACATGATTGGCTTGATCGAGCGGATTACCGATTTTAATTTGAGAATAAGCACCTTTAAGAACATCACACACTTTATCGTAAATGCTTTCGTGAATAATCAATCGGCGGGTTGAAGTACATCGTTGACCGGCAGTTCCTACAGCACCAAAAACAGAACCTACAAGGACCATTTTCAAATCAGCGTTTTCAGTTACGATGATGGCATTGTTTCCTCCAAGCTCCAAAATAGAACGACCAAAACGAGCCGCAACGGTTTGAGAAACGTGACGTCCAATGCGTGTTGATCCGGTAAAAGAAACGAGAGGAACGCGCTTGTCGTTATTTAATAAATCGCCAGAAGCATTTCCTATAACCAAATTAGAAACACCTTCTGGTACATTGTTTTTACGCAAAACTTCGGTGATGATATTTTGGCAAGCGATAGCACAAAGAGGAACTTTGGATGAGGGCTTCCAGATACAAACATCGCCACACACCCAAGCCAACATGGAATTCCAAGACCAAACAGCAACAGGGAAATTGAATGCAGAAATAATCCCAACAATTCCGATTGGATGCCATTGCTCATACATACGATGAGAAGGGCGCTCGCTGTGCATCGTTAAACCATATAATTGACGAGAAAGACCAACCGCAAAATCGCAGATGTCGATCATTTCTTGAACTTCTCCTAATCCTTCTTGAAGACTTTTTCCCATTTCATAAGAAACAAGTTGTCCAAGTGCATCTTTTTTCTCACGCAGCGCATCGCCCATTTGACGAACAATTTCTCCGCGCTTTGGAGCTGGCATATTGCGCCATACTTTGAATGCTTCCTGTGCTTTCTTGGCAACCATTTCGTAATCAAATTCGCCGGCGCACTTCACTTTTCCAATTAAAGATCCGTCTACAGGAGAATAAGATTCGATCCAAGCCCCAGATCCTTCATACCATTGAACACCGGTTGAAACACCTGTATTTTCGGGGTTAATACCTAACTGCTTTAGAACAGGAGAAATGTTAATGGTAGACAAGGTTGTCGTTGACATAGGAATAGAATTGAAGGCGCAAATTAAGGAATAATATACCGGAAAATTATATGTGGACTGAATTTAATAGCAAGAGAATAAAACAAAAAAGCCGCTATTTAAAGCGGCTTTTCGAACTGTAAAAAGTAAATTAATTAAGGAATGATTGTGGCGTCTGTAATCGACTCAATTGAACTCTGAATAGTTGTTGAAACATTAGAGAAAAAGTCAAGGCC
>CAXNGM010000330.1:0-3348 GCA_964201695.1 Bacteroidia bacterium
GTAGCTGGAGATTGATCCATAAAAGCATGTAATGAACGAAGTTTCCCGATGCTTCCTGATTTTATTTCAACCGGAATAATTAGAGATCCTCGTTGGATAATTAAATCAACCTCTGCGCTTGATTGCGATTTTTCCCTCACCCAGAAAAAAGGCGAAGAGACTGTGTAATCTTGAATGGCGATGCGTTCTTGAAACACACAATGAGGTATAAGAGCTCCTCTGGCTGAATCACTCAGGTCTTCTAATCCAATTAATTCAGCAAGTATTCCTATGCGATGCACCAATAAACCACTATCTAAAAACTGCATCCGTGGACTTTTTTTATAGTCGGGGATAAGGGGTGTTTTTACATCTGTTGTAGGGTAAATTAACTGCAATAGTTCGGTGTCGTGTAATTGCCGAAAAGCTTCTCCAATTTCACGCGAACGATAGGTGGATTGCCCAAAATTTTGGAATGTGATGCGTTGATCAAAACTCGCTGGAGCGTTAGTAAGAACAAATCGAATCATTTGTTTTGCCGACGTATTTCCTCCGTATTTTTCTACATCATTCTGGTAGGATTTCCAAATGCTTTCATATATCTGTTGGATGTTGAATACATTGCCATCCTCTCGATAACGCGCCAGCACTTCGGGCATTCCACCCAAAAGGCAATAGAGATTAAACTGTTTATGAAGTTCATCCACCGCATAATCCGGAACAGGCATTTGCTTCATTGCATCAATGGCTTGTTGCTTGTCCAACGCAATGAGGTATTCCTCAAACGATAATGGATGTAAATACTGAAACTCAACGCGTCCAACAGGAAAGCTGCGCACGCTTCCTAATGCAAATTCCAAAAGCGAACCGGCTGCAATCACAGATAGTTCGGGGAACTGCTCATAGAAATACCGAAGCAGTTGAATGGCATCGGGCACTTCTTGAATTTCATCTATAAACAGAAGCGTGTTTTCCCAATCTGGCTTTATCGATTCTCTAATTGTGAGACGTTGCATGAGCGCTACTACATCCATATCGTCCGAAAACAGCTTTTTGTCGGCAGCGAGTTCTAGGTTAAGCGAAATGAATTGAGAATAGCTTTTTGAGAAGTCCCGAACGAGGGTTGTTTTGCCCACTTGACGAGCGCCTCGAAGCACTAATGGTTTACGGCCTTTCTTAATGCGCCATTTATCTAGTAAATTAAGCCCTTTCCGACGAATATGTAGCATCTGCTTTGTAATATAACAAGGGCAAATATAGCAATATATTGTAATATAACAAGGGCAATTATTGGTAAATATTGTAATATAACAAGGGCAAATTTAACCACAGCCTCTATTTCGCCCAAATCTCGTCAATGAAAATAAACGCTTCACCGCCAGCTCCTTGATGCCATTCTGGGAGTACCCCAAAATTGGTTGCTTTTACACGTATGAAGCGCATGGCTGTTGGCTGGGGTATCGTCATGGGCTCGTTTTGCTCATTTTTTACAAACGCACGTACTTCCTCGAATTTTTGAAGTTGCACTTTGGTGTCTTTTGGATCGATGAAATTGCTGTCGGTGACAAACGGAATGAATTGAATGCCATCCAAGGAATATTCAAACCGCACTTCTGTTGGGAATAAAATCCAGCTGCGTGAATCTTGCAAAAAGGAAGCGCCAATCGTGGATATTTCAGCCGTTTTTTGAAGGTCAATCACGCATTCAAAATCTTGTCCTTGGTAGCCTTGCCATCCGCCTTTGCGCCAGTTTTCATCGGCAAACAAACCATCAATTATGCCTTGGTCGCCACCTGCAGAATACTGTGGATTATAAGTGGAATAGATTTTCACCGTCCAATTATGCGGAATCTTGTGGTAAGCCGCTGCATTTACCGGACTGCTAATTCCATCTTTCACGGCAATAGCTTTTAACTGACTGCTGTTGCGGATAAGAATTGGGCTGTTTGCCAACATCGATTTCTCGGTTGGGGTTTCTCCGCTTTGCGTGTAATACACTTTCGACCCAGTAACACTCGACTCCATCTTTACCCACAAACTATCTCGAAAAACCTGCTGAGAAGTAGAAAAAACTGGAGCGGAAAGGGTTTTAACTGCCGTCCAATCGTAACTAAAAGGTGCGCGTTGCATGGCTTGTTT
Source organism: Bacteroidia bacterium (assembly GCA_964201695.1). Classification (GTDB taxonomy): domain Bacteria; phylum Bacteroidota; class Bacteroidia; order M30B66; family M30B66; genus CALQRR01. The sequence continues at coordinate 2,119 of CAXNGM010000330.1, forward strand.
CACAGGAGCTTGTGCACTCATGGTTAAAGCAATGGATTCACCGTTGACAATGCTGCTATGGTTAAACCAAAAATTCTGCTTTCCTTCAACTGCGGAGGAGAAAGCATTTTTACTCGCTCCGGGAGCTTTAATGCTAAAGAGTTTGCCGTTTACGGGTGTGATTTTTATTTCATCGAACAGCGGAGAACCTACCACATAGTTGGGATTTCCTGGGCAAAGTGGATAAAATCCCATTGCCGCAAACACATACCAAGCGCTCATCTGACCACAATCCTCATTGCCCGACAATCCATCGGGAGCGTTATGATACATCTCGCTCATAATGCGGCGAACGTAGGTCTGTGTGAGTTTGGGTTCACCCAATGCGCTAAACATCCAGGCCATATGATGACTAGGTTCGTTGCCATGTGCATATTGTCCGATCAAACCTGTGATATCACTTTGTGTGCGACCTGTGGTTTTTGAATCTGCTTCGAACAAGCCAGAAAGTTTTTTTTTCAGCGCATCTTGTCCGCCGTGTGCTTGAGCTAAACCATAAATATCTTGCGGAACGAAGAAGCTGTATTGCCACGAGTTGGCCTCGGTAAAGTGGTTGTTTACTTCTCTCGGATCGAAAGGAGATAGCCAAGCGCCATTTTTCTTGGGCTGCATAAATCCGCTTTCGGAATTGAAAAGATTTCGCCAACTGTTCGACCGAGCGGCGTATTCGGAGAATGCCAGAGGTTGTTTGAGTTCCTCCGCAAAGCGAGCAATACACCAATCGTCGTAGGCATATTCGAGGGTTTTGGAAACACTTTCGTGCTCATCATCCACCGATAAAAAGCCATGATCCATGTATGCAGGCAAACCCAGATGATTCCATGTGGCACTTTTTCTCATGGCTTCGAGAGCGAGTTTGGTATCGAAACCTTTGATGCCTTTGAAATACGCATCCACCATCACACTTACACTGTGATAAGCAATCATACAATCGGTTTCGTTAGAGGCAAGTTCCCAAACGGGTAATCGCCCGCCTTCTTGGAACATGCGTAAAAAGGTTTGGATGAAATCGCGTGTCCGTTCTGGATAGAGAATCGCATAAAGCGGATGTGCTGCGCGAAAGGTATCCCAAAGAGAGAAAACCGAATAGTAAGTAAATCCTTCTGCTTTATGGACTTTCTTATCCATTCCACGATACGATCCATCTATATCACTTACCGTGTTGGGTTGAATCATTGTATGATAAAGCGC
>CAXNGM010000331.1:0-3328 GCA_964201695.1 Bacteroidia bacterium
ACAAATTGAATATAACCATAACCCGTATCAGGCCGACTTGGACGAATACCTAATGTTATAAGCGAATCAAATGCTTGAGTGAATGAAAATGCTTTTTTAATTTGATCAATGAATACATCTTCTTTAAGAATCAAGTGGTCCGATGGCGCTATAACTATTTGAGCCAAGGGATCGGTTTTAGCTATTTTATGCACAGCATAGGCAATACAAGGAGCCGTGTTTCTTCGAGTTGGCTCTAATAAAATTTGGTTGCTCGATATTCCAGGAATCTGGTCTTTAACTAATGAGTCGTAACTTTTATTCGTTACAATGTATATATTCTCTTTCGGGATTAACTGTTCAAATCGATCATACGTTTGTTGAAGAAGCGTTTTACCCGTTCCTAAAATATCTAAAAACTGTTTTGGATAATTTTGTTTACTCATTGGCCAAAATCGACTTCCAATTCCCCCGGCCATAATTATGCAAAATAAATGCTTGTTTTCCATCAGTTTACAAGTATGAAAGATGCTCTAAAGTTTGCTGGAAATTGAGAAAATCAAATTCCGATTTTATGATCATTTCGTTTAACGCTGCAAGTTACAAATTCTAAAGGCTATCTTCAGAAATTGGTTCAACTTCGGCTAAGGGATTAATCAAATAATGTTTTCCTGAACCAAATTCTTCACATCGGAAATACTTTCTTCTTTGTTTGCCTTTCTTAAAAACTCGGCCTGTTTTTAACTTAAAAATGGCGTCTTCGGGAAGATCTTCAAGTGTTAAAAAAATCTCTGTGTCGAATTGCCGAAGAGTCCGCAATAAATCCTCATCCACACAACTACTTGCTGCAGGATTGTTCATATAGGCAACAACCCTATTTAGAACTTCAACAGGAAATACATCCTCCCTCAAAAATGGGTTCATTAGTTTTTTAAACGCGTTCTTCCATTCTAATCCGTGAGGTTTTACTGTCTGTTGGTATGTATTCCAAGTATCGAAATGAGCAATTTCATGAACGAGCGTAATTAGAAATGCGTATTTATTTAAATTGTAATTTACTGTTATTCGGTGTCCGCGATTTACCCCAGTCGTTGGTCTAAAATCGCCCAATTTGGTTGATCGGTCTTTCGTTATTTTCAAATGAATACCATACTCGATAATCCAATTCACAATAAGCGGAACAGATGTTTCGGGAATGTATTTAATGAGAACCTGGGTGTATTGCTCTTTCATTTATGCAAATATGATAAACTGTATCATTAAGTTGTACTTAAAAAATGAGGGGTTTTGTATAAATCAGATTAGGCTTTATTCGTAACATTGCCAATCAATTAAAAATCATGCGCTACTATATTAACTCGGGCCTATTTTCAATTTTAATTCTTTGCTTCTTTCTCCCATTTATTGAAATAAAATGCAATGAAAGCACGCTAGCTAAAATGAATGGTTTTGATTTAGCGGTTTATGATGATATTTCAATTGATGATTCTGGAATGTTGGATACTTTAAAAGATAGCGAGGAATTCAAAGCATTAAAAAACTTTACAATAGCTGTTTTAGTATTTTGTGTTGGGGGAATCATTATCAATTTTGCAATGAAACGATTCCGTGAAAAAATCACAATTTCAATTGCTGGCTTAATCGCTTTATTAATGTTGGTTTTTAAACTTGTTTTTACAGCAGCTTGGGATGAAAAAACGCCTGAAATGGGCAAAATGATACCTGAAATGGGTAATATGATGGCGCTTATTAAACTTGAATTTGGAATCGGCTTTTGGCTAGTAATTTTAGGTTCTTTGGGAATCGTGGGATTAAACATCTATTATTTAAAAATTGACCACCGTGATAAATATATCAGCGTGTATAACCCTGAAGAAATTGAACCTGATTTATCAAAAGAAGTTTGATTATCGGTAACTTCCAAAAGAAATAAAACTCTTCGAATAATAAGGTTCAATTAAGGAGCTTACTACCACTCCTTTTTTAGAACTTGCATGAATAAAGTGATTGGGAGTGATTGTTATGCCTAAGTGTGATACGACTTTATTTCCATCTATTTTAAAGAAAACCAAATCGCCTTCTTTTACTTCTGATTTATTGATTTTTTTGGCGTTCTGATAAATTAATAAAGACGTTCGATCTAATTCGATTTTGTAAAAACTGCTGTAAATACTGGAAACAAATCCAGAGCAATCAGTTCCGTTTATCGAATTACCCCCATATTTATAAGGCGATCCAAGCCAAGGAACAATTACTTTAATAAACTCTATATTACTTGTTTCAGGTAAGGAAATTCCAAGCTTTTCTTCGTATTTATGAATTTCCCTTTGTGAGACGATGGATTTATTTCTATGGCTTCTACATGCAGGCAAACAGATAATTGAAAGCAGTATCGCTCCAAAAAACAAACGCCTCATTAAAAAATATAGGGATTGGATTGAAGCAGGTTTTCATAGTCTGTTGGTTCAAACTCGGGAAAAACCTTTACTCCATCATAGTTTTTTTCAATTCCTTGCTCGTAATAAATGGTAATAAATGGAAGACCTTCGGGTAAATATTTCGTCCAATTTCCTTGACGTTTGCCATTTTCGTATTTCCCTTCCCATTTAAGGTTTCCTTCCTCAAACCAAGCGCGGTGTTTTCCTTCTGGAGCTCCGTCTCGAAAAGTTCCTTCGAAGCTTTTGTTTCCATTTTGGAAAAGATGAACCCAATCCCCATTCATCTTTCCAGAAATAAAATTGCCGAAGACGGATTGGTCGCCATCTCTAAAAAACCAAGGACCTTCTCTTTCGCCATCAATATATTCACCTCGGGTTAACGTGTCTCCGCTTCCAAGAAATTCGTATGACATTCCATCTTCTTTGCCCGATAAGAAAGTTTCTTCTCTCAACAAAGCTCCATTTTCGTAATACCATTTCCATTTTCCGGTTGGCTTCCCTTTGGAATAAGCTCCCTTTTGTTCCAATTTACCACCCATGAAGTAATAACTCCAATTGCCCACTTTGGTATCATTTTCATATTCTCCTTCTGCTCGAAGCTCTCCATTGAAATAGAATTCCTTCCAAGGACCTTGTTTCATTCTTTGTTCATCGAGTCTTCCGCTGGCGCTTAAAACACCATTCTCAAATAAATTAGCTGTCAAGGGTTTCCCTGTTGAATCGAACGAAATGTGCATACCCTGAGGTTCGTCTTTATTGTATGAACCCAATTTGCTTACTTTTCCATTGGAAAAATACTGTTTACGGACTTCAACACGACTTATTTCAACAGCATCTTTCTGCAAAACATCATCAATGTACTTCTCAATGTTTCGGAGATTTCCCTTCAAATCGTATTCTTTCAAATACCC
>CAXNGM010000332.1:0-3324 GCA_964201695.1 Bacteroidia bacterium
AGCCCGATGAATTACAAACGTTGAGGGAAGCTTGTCAATCCACAAATTCCGTTGTTCATGATTCAAGCTTTCTGCAATAATATCGATGGATTCCCGAACCTGCGTTCCCAAATCAACTTGAATAAGTGTAAAAATTAGAGCCACAATGACCAGCGGTTTTAAAAGTTTATCCTGACATTTTTGTAATGCAGTTTTGTTTTCAGAACGACTTGAAATCTCTTCAACCCACAGTATAATTGCTAATAACAGCAAAGCGGCAAACATGTGAATGGTGATTTTTACGGGAGCCAAATTCGAAGAAACCACCAAAGCACCTAGCCAACCTTGAAATCCGGTTAATACAACCAAAGAAAAACTCCATAGTACGAGTGCCCTTTTGGGTTTGGCCTGAAAGAAGGATGTCACAAAACACCCAAAAACGAAAACTCCCAACAAAGCACCTAGCAAACGATTGATGTATTCAATCCAGGTTTTTTGCACATAAAATTCTGCGTAATCGTGCTTGGGGTATTTCTCCCAATGAGCTCGACTAAAAACCTCCCCGCTCTCAAATGAATCTGTTGCTCGCCACAACGTGTCATTTACAATGACCATCATTCCTTTGGCATAGGATTGATTTGGATGAAAATTTACTTGGTCGGGATGTGTTGGCGGAATGTAATACCCAAAACATTTTGGCCAGTCTGGACAACCCATGCCCGACTCGGTGGTTCTAACAACTGATCCTGCTAAAATTACCAATAAGGTAAACACCAAAGTGAGTAAAGTTAATGGCCTGAAAACTCGACGCATGATGAAAGTATATTTCAAATAGATTTCCAAAAAACAAAAGTACATGAGCCCAACGATTTATTCTAAAGAAAATCACCAAGCTATTATTCGGTTTATTAACTTGCAGCCCTTATAAAATTAAATTGTAATGAGTCAAAATGCAAGCATCACGCTAGATGGAAAAACATTCGAACTGCCTGTTATTCAGGGTTCGGAAGATGAAAAAGCCATTGATATTCAAAGCCTTCGTGCTGAATCAGGATACATCACACTCGATTCAGGGTATAAAAATACGGGTGCTACGACCAGTGAAATAACTTTTTTGGACGGAGAAACCGGCATACTTCGCTACCGAGGTTATCCTATTGAGCAATTAGCAGAACGTTCTACTTTTATTGAAGTAGTTTATTTGCTTATTCATGGCGAATTACCAAAAAAAGAAGAACTCGAACGTTTTTCAACGGCCATAACTCGACACACGCTCATACATGAGGACATGAAACGCTTTTATGAGGCGTATCCTGCTAAAGCTCATCCAATGGGCGTTGTGGCTTCAATTACTTGTTCTCTTTCTACGTTCTATCCTGAACCAAAATCGGGGCGTTCTAAAGAAGATATCGAATTAACTGTAATTCGTCTGTTGGCTAAGTTCAGCACGATTGCAGCTTGGGCTTACAAGAATTCAGTCGGTCATCCTGTGATGTATCCAAGAAATTCTTTGGGCTATGTTGAGAATTTTCTATACATGATGTTTGCTATGCCTACCGAAGATTACGAGTGTGATCCTGTCATTGTAAATGCCTTGGATAAACTCCTAATTCTTCATGCTGACCATGAACAAAACTGTTCAACATCAACTGTTCGGATGGTGGGTTCTTCTCAAGCAAATTTATACGCATCCATTTCTGCCGGTATTTGTGCACTTTGGGGACCATTGCACGGTGGAGCAAATCAGGCGGTGATTGAAATGCTTGAACAAATTTTAAAAGATGGTGGAGATGTTCAAAAATTCATCGATAAAGCAAAAGACAAAAACGATCCTTTCCGTTTAATGGGTTTTGGTCACCGAGTTTATAAAAACTTTGACCCACGTTCTAGTATCATCAAAGATGCATGTGATAAGATGCTTAATAAACTTGGGGAGAGTGATCCAATGCTCGATATTGCAAAGCAATTGGAAGTTGCAGCTCTCAACGACCCTTATTTTGTTGAAAGAAAACTCTATCCTAATGTCGATTTTTACTCCGGTATCATCTACCGTGCTATGGGAATCCCAACCGATATGTTTACAGTAATGTTCGCACTTGGTCGTTTGCCTGGTTGGATTGCCCAGTGGAAAGAAATGATAGGTAACAAGGAACCAATTTCACGACCACGTCAGATTTATACAGGAGCAGTAAAACGCAACTACGTGAATATTGCCGACCGTTAATTCGGAATACTAAATTTCCCAGACGAACGTTCTCATTCCATGTTTGCAAACCTTTCACAATTTGTAAAGCGTGTATTTGAAGCTCCAGATAAGGATGAGCCCGTTCGTCAGGAAATGTTGGTGCGAACACGTACCTTCAAATCCCAGTTTAAAAATTGGTTGTCACAAGGCGGACAAAACGAGATTCTAAAAAATCTCTACACATCTTATACACTCAATAAATTGGGAATCTCTGGAGATGTCCCCATGCATGTATTTGTGAATGGGCCTTCCCGTCATGTTCTGCTTCATTACACAGACTCGATGGGAAATACACTTTTCCCTTTTTTACAGGATTATTTCCGAGATAGTATTATGCGCATCGGATATACTGTATCATTAAGCGATCGACAAATCATAGCCAGAGCTGGACATACAGAACAAATTGAACGTCACATTTTAAAACCAAGTCTTTCTGGAATTCAAAAGAAAGATAAAAAAGAACAATTGTATGGACATATTACCATATCGGTAAATACAATTGATGGAAGGCCATTGTTTCTTCAAATTACAGCAGAAAGTATTCAGGACAAACAATACAATGCTGTTTTTCCGTTTGATGAATTAGCCGAAACGCTATTTCAATGATGCAAAGACTTTTACTTTTTCTGGGTTTTACATTTCCTCTTGTTTCGCTCTATGCACAGCCATTGGCCATTACTACAGAACTAACTGAGAATGGTCAAGTGGAAGTGCAACAATGGGATGGAGACGGAGTGATGTGGGTTTCGTTCAATTTACCTATGATGATCACCTATACTGTATATACTTTACCACAGAAAGGACTGTTTCCCAAATGGCGCGAGAAAAGACGTCTAAAACAGTACAATAAAGAAGAATTTGTTTTTTGGGAAAATGGGCAAGAGCCTGAAGAAACGCCTCTGGAAGGATTGGTATTTACACCAGCAGAAAATGCTACTTGGGGAACATTTCCATTTATGTGGGGAGGATTCAACTATTACAACAACGACTCAACAGAAAAGTGGAATTGTCAAGAATACACAACTCAATCCTATAATTGTCGTGGAGGAGCATACTACAACACCTATTTCTATTCCGCTCACAAAGAAAAAAATGAATTG
>CAXNGM010000333.1:0-3312 GCA_964201695.1 Bacteroidia bacterium
GTATTGAATTTCTTATGCATGTTGGGATGGAATCCTGGAACAACACAAGAAATTTTCAGCTTGGAAGAAATGGTTGAACAATTTAGTCTTGAAAGAGTAAGCAAGGCGGGAGCTAAATTCGATTTCGAAAAGGCCAAATGGTTCAATCACCAATATTTGTTAAAGCATAGTGATGCAGATTTAGCAAATGAATTCATGCCATTATTGAAAGAGGCTGGATTTGATCGTACGATGGATTATGTAACGACCGTAGTTGGCCTAGTGAAAGAGCGAGCAAATTTCGTGAACGATTTCTTGGAGCATTCGCGGTTCTTTTTTGAAGCTCCTTCAAGCTTTGATGATGCAACGTTGGGTAAAAAATGGAAACCTGAAACCCAAGGAATTATTGAAGGATGGAGAGATGCTTTGAACAATACAAATGATTTTTCGGCCGCTGCTTTGGAAGCCACCTCGAAAGCGTATTTGGAAGAAAAAGGAGTTGGGATTGGACAAGTGCTTCAAGCATTCCGAATTCTGATTACCGGTTTATCAGCAGGACCATCGATGTTTGAAGTTTGTTCATTGCTTGGGAAAGACGAAGTAATTACTCGCTTCAACACAGCATTAGATTATACAAAAACAAAGTTCAGTTAAAGGATTCAAACTTCATGGGAAAAATTCTCTTAGAAGGCATGGAGTTCTTTGCCTATCATGGTGTTTATCAAGAAGAACGTGAAAATGGGCAGCTCTTTTCCATCGATCTGGAAATTCTAGCAGATTATTCGAAAGCTTGCTATTCAGACAAACTGGAGGATGCAATCGATTACGTGCAAATTTATGAATTGGTAAAAGCCGAGATGGAGATCCCCTCTTCCCTACTCGAAAATGTGGCACAACGAATTATAGATAGCATTCGGAAAAATTTCGACCAAATTGAAGTTATAAAGGTTAAAATAACCAAGTTGCAACCACCAATTTCGGGAAAACTGAAAGGCGTTAGCATTGAATTGGGATTTTCAAAGCCTTCAACCCATTGACAAACTGCTCAATCGGCAAAATTTCCAGCAAGAATTAAATTGCTTAATAAATTCTTGGTTTAATGACCTTATTTACTAATTTTGTGACCCTTCAAAATGGTTCCGTGGCCGAGTGGTTAGGCAGAGGTCTGCAAAACCTTGTACAGCGGTTCAAATCCGCTCGGAACCTCTAAAAGTCAAAGACGCCAACAAGGCGTCTTTTTCCGTTTATGCCTGTAAGCGGATTCACGAACACCTTAAAAAACAAACACATTGTGAGCTAAATCCGCTCGGAACCTCTAAAAGACAAAGACGCCCAATGAGGCGTCTTTTTTCGTTTATGCCTGTAAGCGGATTCACGAACACCTTTAAAAAAACAAACACATTGTGAGCTAAATCCGCTCGGAACCTCTAAAAGACAAAGACGCCCAATGAGGCGTCTTTTTTCGTTACCCAGGGTTTAAACCCTGGGATGCAGCGAACTTTACTGACAGCGTTTTTTTTACCTTAACAAAGTAATTGCTCCACTCTTAACTATATCTCTGTTTGTTTTGCTGCGCATTTCAAGACGATACACATACACTCCCTCTGGCATTGGATTATTTTTAGATGCAATGCCATCCCAACTAGTATTGATGTCATCGCTTTCAAATATCTCATTTCCCCAACGGTCAAAAATCACAAGTGAGAATTCTTTTATCTCCGATCCAATAATTTTAAACTCATCGTTCTTCCCGTCATTGTTGGGAGTAAATGCGCTTGGCACATAATATTCTGAACCAAATTCCACAGTTACTGTGTGGGTAATTTCATCGCTACAACCAAGTCCGCTGGTAACTACCTGTGTAATTGGATAAACACCTTCATCTGAAAAACTATACGTTGTAGTTGCTCCTAAAATGGTGTCCGCACCAATAATGTAATACGAGTGAAGTGCATTTTCTGAAAGGTTTGTTAATGTTAACTCGTCGCTTCCTATAAATACAATTTCAGGATAGGTTTTAAATTCGGCAATAGGCTTTTCGAAAACCTGAACAGCATTTTGTTCAGTATAGTTTGATGAACATCCATGTTCACTGGTTGCTATTAACGTTACACTCATATACCCAGATTCAGTATACGTATGCGATAATGAATCTCCCAATGCAGTTGCTCCATCTCCAAAACTCCAGACATATAGAATATTTTCATCGTTGGTTGAATCGGCTTCAAAAAGAGAAGTCAAAGGCAAACACCCTTTGATATTGCTTGCCACAAATCGGGCAACTGGATTTGGATAAACTGAAATCGTATCTGAAAACACATCACTAACACATCCATTTTCACTTATTTGAAGAGAAATAATATGCTGACCAAGGGTATCGAATGAAATACCGCGTTGCATTTGGTCTGTTGGAAGATGTGTAAAAGCATGCTCTCCAAGGTTCCAATTAAAATTGGCACTCGCATCAAAACTGCCTGAAGGAGTAAAGTCAAAACTACTTCCATCTATGCAAGGAATTCCACTAAATACAAAATCAGCTGTTGGCTTTGGTGCAATACTCAGGGTAATTAAATCGAAATTCACACAATAGCCATCTTGAACAGTTACTGTATAATCGAAGCTTTCAATATAATTGTGCACAGGAACTAAACTGAAATTGGGATTCGAAATGGCATCGTTGCTGATGCCAGCAAGTGGGAACCAATTGTATGAATATCCTGATTGAAAAGGTGTAGAAAGTTGAATGGTATCGCCAGAGCAAATGAGTGTATCAATACCTGCATTGGCAATTGGTAAATCTCTCGTAAGTATTGAGCTGTCGGCTATTGAAGAAGAGCAGCCAAATGCAGAAACAGTTAATGTGATGTGCTGAATTCCAGAAGAATTATACTTCAATGAGTATGGACCTGCATTGCTTCCACTTATGATTTCTGCCGATCCAAAACCCCATGAATAAGTAGCTCCTGAGTTTATGGCTCCATCGTAATTAACTTCTATCGTTGCATTTTTACAGCTATAATCAGGAAGTGAAATAGATGCTTGAGGAATTGCGTGTATGGTGATTGTTTGAGCTACAGGACTCGAAATACACATAGCATCTGCAACATTCAAAACCACATTTTTTATTCCGGGTTGATTCCAAATCAAAAGCACATTGGAAGGATCCGCATCATTAACCGAAGCGCCATCTGTCACCCATTGAAATTGAGCGTTAAGTGTTGTTATAGAAGAATAACTACCTAAAACTTCTGAGCCTACACAAGCATGATCAGGCAAACTAAATAATGCCGATGGAATGTCAATAACGCTGATGTACTGCTCTGAAATAGCAGA
>CAXNGM010000334.1:0-3294 GCA_964201695.1 Bacteroidia bacterium
TATGGAGTTCATTGGGTATTAATAGATGAAGATTTATCTGTCGATTTTTTGTTGAAACAGTCAATTTAAATAAGGGTTTATAAAAATCTGTTCCTTATTTCTAGGATTCAATGATGAATATAGCTTTATTGATGTTATTGAAGAATAACAATTAGGAATAAAAATTAACGATCAGATTATATCACTATAATTAGTGATTGACTTATTCTTTGAGAGCATCTTTCTTTGTAAGAAAAAAGAAATGTCTAAATCCACACCCCTAATAATTATTCTATTATTTCTTCTTAATACAGTAATTGCACAAATCACTGTCGATTGGCAAAGAACCAATGGCACAACTCGAGCTGATGCAGCAGATTTTCCAACATGCTCGGTTTCCGATGATGCAGGCAATACCTATATCAGCGGAAGGACTTCAATAAATTCAGATTTGTTTTTAATGAAAGTATCCAGCAGCGGTCAACTTCTTTGGCAAAAAAGTTTTGATGTTGCGCAAACCTTCAGCGATAATTATTACTCAAGAATAACACTAGACAATCAACAAAATGTTATTCTAGCCTCTCCTGATTGGTATAACGCTGGCCTTTTTATTACAAAAGTTTCATCAACAGGAAGCATCATTTGGTCGGATACTTTGAACCCAGACACTTATTACACAGTTAGGAAAGTAATTACCGACAGTAACAATAATATATTCATCGGTGGTGAAGCTAATGGAGATATTGTTTTTATTAAATACGATCAGAATGGCGCCCTACAGTTTAATCTGAATATTGATGGAGGACTTTTCATTACCGATAATTTATGCAACATTTCACTAGACTCCAACAATGATATCATTCTCAGTTCAGACAGAGGCACTAGCGGTAGTGTTTATAAATATGGGAATAACGGAAATCAAATTTGGAATACTGTTATTACACATACCACTTCATCTCAAATATATCTAAATGACCATACCATTCTAAATAATGAAATAGTTGTTTGTGGTACATTTTATAACACGGTTGATTCTTACAGAGGTTTTTTAACAAAGCTGAGTGCTACGGGTGTTCAGAGCAGTTTTGCGGTAGATCCACAAATTTCATCTGGTTACAACATAGTATCTGTGCTGGGCAATGAACTTGTTGTAGGTGTATACGATGCACAAGGATTTAACACAGTAAGTACAAGTGTTAAACGTTTCACCGCAGCGCTTTCAGAAGTCTGGAATGAAGAATTGCCTTTCGGAGGAAAGATTTTTCAATTGGCAACAAATCAAAATGCTGATGTCTTTATTTTTAGCGAAGATGGCAATTTTCCTAACGTTTATAATACTGTTTACAAATACACTGGAGAAGGAAATTTGGCATGGAGCGTCGAAAACGACAGCAGTACCTATTTAAGTCGCAGCGAATTCATGAGTTTTAGTTCAAATGGGAATGTTCGTTTAACAGCACCTTACTATCACAGCAATGAACCCTACAATGAGAACACAGACATTAAGTTGTTTGACTTGAACAGTAGCTCTGGTCAATTAAATTGGACGTATCAATACGATGGAGCAGCATTGAGCGAAGACGAAGCAAAATTAATGACCAAAGACAGCCAAGGCAATATGATAATAGCTGGAACATTCGAAGCTGGATCTTCAAATGATGCAGTTGGGGTTGCAAAATATAACACCACAGGTAATTTACTTTGGATAAAGAAGTTCGATTTTAGTGTTGGGTCAAATAAAAATGACGAGCCACTTAGTATAACCTGCGATGCTCAAGACAATCTTATCGTAGCTGGATATTCAACAAATACAAATCGCGATTTCTTGCTTTTTAAATTAAATCCATCAGGTGATGTGGTTTGGCAAAAAGTATTCAATGGTTCGGGGAATAATACCGACCAGTTTAATTCTGTTGTAACAGATGCTGCGTCAAATGTTTATGTTGCAGGAAGAACAGCTAGAGATTTTGGAGTTGATGGTATTTATTACGTCCACCAAGTTTATAAATACTCTCCCAGTGGAGTTGAACTTTGGGAGAACTGGGATTATTCAACCCCCACAGGAACTGAAAAAATCATACTCAGTCCTTCTCAATTAATGGTGTACGTTGCTTGCGAATACTATGGCAGTTCTACTAATCCGAGCGATTTGGCTGTCTTTAAACTGCGGGCCGATAATGGCTCATATGTGAGATGGGCGAGATACAGCGGCACGAGTAATAATAGTAGCGATAAGATTAAAGGCATAGCTATGGATAGTTTAGAGAATATCTATCTCAATGGGAATGTCAATAATGCTGGGTTTAAGGTTGCTGTCATTAAATACGATAGTACATTAACAGAAGTATGGGATAATGTGTATCCTAATTCGGGAACTGGCAATAAGTTTTACCAAGACCAAAATCAGGACCTATTGGTTACGCTTGGAACGATAACTTCAGATAGTGTTTCTATGATTAAGTATAATAAAAATGGTTCTATTATCTGGACTAAAAAATTACTGGGAAGCAATAACACCTTAATTACAAACGCATATGTAAAGCAATTGAACGATGTAATGTATGCTGTTGTATCAGATTATAACCAATTTGGTTTGTTTGTGCATAATGTATTTATTATGGATACGTCTGGAAATGTTTTAACTCAATTCATCACAAACAATACTGAATCACGTTACCTTAGAGACATACAAACTAATGGTAATGAACTTTATACCTGTGGTTTTTTTAGCGAACGAACTAACATATACACCCTTACAACAAATTATTTTATCGATAAGTATACCATCAATGTTGATAATATACAAAATCAAGCACCCACCATATCTGCTATTGAAAATTCAAATGTTTGTAACAACCTTGTTACGTTTACCATACCATTTACGGTATCTGATGAGAATATTGGTTTACTTAATTTGATAGCAACATCTTCAAATGAAAATGTAATTCCTAATAATGCATTAACTATTTCAGGAGCTGGTAATCAACAAACGTTGACAATTTCAATTCTCAGTTCCAATACTGGACAAACAAATATTAGCATAGCAGTCATTGATGAATTAGGTTTAAATGTGAGTACTTCATTTTCAATTTTGCTTGAATTATGTTTGAGTAATGAAAATTTGAATTCCGATTTAATTGCAGTTTATCCTAATCCAGCAAACGAACAAGTCACAGTAAACCTTGGGAATCCAATGCCAAATTCGAGTATTCAAATAATTAATGTTTTAGGGCAATTGCAAAAAGAGCAGTTAATAAATAGCAACAACGAAATTATTGAGGTTCACGATTTAGTTTCTGGAACGTATAATCTACT
>CAXNGM010000335.1:0-3285 GCA_964201695.1 Bacteroidia bacterium
GTTTCGAGAAGCATTTTAGCAGGAATAGCAACACGTCCAGGTTCTGCGGCATCGGCCTTGAATGTTGTGCTGATAGTATTGTCTAAGTCCGAAGCAAAAATTTTCAACTCTCCTTCCGAAATTTCAAATAGAAAATCTTCCAAAATGGGCAAACTGCTATTGGTGCTTAATACACCTGAAATTGCTTGAAGTTGTTTAAGTAGGATACTACTAGAAATAATAAATTTCATTGCTTTGTTAATTTAAGGGAGGTAAAGATAGAAGATTGATGGATAAATCTTCAAGCATTTATGAATAATAAACGAAAGAAATTTAGATGCATTTATCTTCGTAAAAACCAAACAGCTGGTTTTATTACTTTGTCGAATTGAAAATATTGAACCAATACAAATGTTTTTTCTTTTCCAACAAGGGCATACAATCGATCTGTGTCAAACGCTTGCATTTCCTGATCGGGAACATAGGAAGTTAAATTTGCCGGACGACGATACCCTTTTACTTGATTCGAATCTCCATTTTTATCAATCACCGTTACTTCAATAAATGGGGTAGAGGCAAGAACAGAATCTTTGATGGATTTAGAAAATGTTTCAACCACTTCAAACTCGTACCCAATATTTCGGAAATTATTTAAGTATTCGAATGCCTTTAGAGAATCGAGATTGGGATCAGGCACGAGGCTTCCGCGATGAAAAAGTGATGTTTTTTTACCATCGTACTTCACCGTATAACTTTGTTGAGGATCGGCTGGGTAGTTCACTTCAACAGATCGCATATCTCGGTAATCGTAACGAAAAATTACAGGGTCGCGCCACAAACGGCCATCTGATATAAAACGCGATTGAAGAAACCCGCGATGTCCAGGAATATGAACCTCGTAAGGCGAATCGGAACCATCAATAAGCATGTAGGTTGCTAATTTATCGGGCGTTTCGGCAGCCATGTAAAACACCTTGCTCAACTTCCCGTTCTGATAAATCTCCACCTTTTTTTGTACAGGGCCCGAAAGGTCTTTCAACACTTTCTGCTCCATCGATTTCGCAACGGGTGTGCGGACAACCATCTTGTTCAACGTCTCCAAAAGCATCTTTATTCCATCCTGGCGAACTGGGAATTCCCCATCTACAATCCACAATGAAGGTCCTTTTCGTTCTAAAAGTGTTTTGTGATTTTGCTTGTCGGCAATGAAGATTTTATCGACCGAAGCCGTGTCTTCCACCGTAAAATTCTTTAAATCTCCACCACGTGTATTACGTCCGTTATTGATGAGCAGATACGTTACAACAATCCCCAATAAAGCAATTCCAATAATTAATAAACGATTCGATTTCATAGATCTACAAACTTATCCTTTTCCAAATTTACGTTTCCGTAGATACGATAATAGAATACCGACAAGAATTATTATGATAATGGGAATAACTACATTCTTTACTTGAATGGAAGTGCGCGACGATTTGATAAGTGTTTCATCGAGCATGCGCAATTTCACTTCACGAGCTCGCACCGAAATTAACCCAGAATCATCGCAGAGGTAATTCACACAATTCAGTAAGAAGTCTTTGTTGCCAAAGAGCTCACCCGTATAGCGATCGTAACCCAATGGTGCCATGCGCCCCGTTGCTTTCGAATAGCTATTTTTAATGATGTCGCCATCGCCCACCACAATCATGGCACTTGGTTTAGCACATGCCTCGAGGAATCCAATTTGATCGGAATTGAGAATTTTAGGGGAAATGCGATTTCGGAAGTTCGATGTGAAATTTCCTTCAAGCAAAACAGCTAAAGGCAATCCCGATTTATCATACATGCGAGGATCGGGCGTTTCGCGCAGAATGTTCAAGGAAATACGCGCCGGCGTTGCCAACAATCGCGAACGTTTTGAGCTACCCAGAAGCACCGTTTTCTTAATTTCAGGAGCGCCAACTGTATCCACCGTACTGGCAAATTCGAAACGGATAGCATTCAGATTATTTACAACCGGATGTTTGGTGCTTGGTAAACTTAGCGGAAAATACGGCCAACGTTTGGGAATAAATCGTGGCTGGTTACCCACCATTCCTGCAACAACCGGAATAACAGACGCACGTAAATCGGCCACCAAATCGGGATTTACCCGAACGCCATAGCGAAACAACTGATCTTCGAGGTTGAGGTTTATCGGGTAAACAAACTTATTGCTATACACACTCAAGCTATCCATCGATGCGTCCACTTGATTTAGCAACCAAAGCACTTTACCACCGCGCATAATATATTGGTCGATGATGAATTTATCTTTTTCTGAAAATGCAGAATCGGGTGCTGCAATAATGATGGCTTTGTAGCGTGGAATAAATCTTACGGTATCGCCTTTTTCGGTGCGGGCCACCAAGCTGGTGAGGTTGCTGTCGAGGCGTTTGCGATCGACTGCATAATATTCTTCCAGCGAAAGTGTAATGTCTTTGGTGTCGAGTGAATCGAGTTCGCCATGTCCTTCCACAAAACAGATGCGAGGTTTTATGATTGTCTTTAACTTACGGATGGTGTTGGTCATCTCGTATTCGAGGTCGTTCACCGAACGGTTTATCAGCTCTTCCTCGTTGGCGTAGGTCTGACTTTTAAGCAATTGAAGTGGAAGAGTTCTGCCTTTAAAACTGATGACAGCACCCGGCCAGATTAAACGTTGTGAAACACCCGAAGCTTTTTCTTCAACCGGATTTGTATAGGAAAGTCCTGCATCTAGCAATTGCTGATAGATGGCTTTGCGTTCTTTTTCGTTTTCACTTTCCGAAGGATTAATAAATTCGTATTCGATGAAGGAAGAATACGCCCGACATTCATCGAGAAGTTCTTGGGTGGAATTACGAAGTTTGGTATAGTTAGCAGGAAGGTCGCCTTCGAGATAGACTTTTATGTAGACAAAATCGTCGAGATTTTCGAGAAGCGAAATAGTGGTTTCGTTGAGTGAGTAACGACCTTCGGATGTTAAATCGAGGCGTTTGAATTTGAACGAAGCGGCAAAATTAGCCATCGCCAATAACACAACGAGCAGCACTAAATTAAGTATAGCGCTCCTTTTTAAACGGGATGATGGAGTTGGTACTTTAGCCATAATTACCAGGTGCGACTAAGTAAGCGAAAGCGCGTTAAAGCCAGAAAAAACAAGGTGAAAGAGATGAAATAAACCAAATCGCGCGTATCGATAACGCCTCGACTCATTGATCCAAAATGCTCGTTTATTCCAAGTTTGAGAATGAGTTGTTCGATGGGATGAAAAACTTCGAGCGATGCAATGGAGTCGAA
>CAXNGM010000336.1:0-3275 GCA_964201695.1 Bacteroidia bacterium
TGAATCATTCCATAGCGGCGAAGCGATTCCTCACTTTGTAAGCCAAATGGATTGAGATTCTGTTCTGCAAGCAAAGCACGTAAATCGGGAAGCTTTCTCTCCGATTGCAACAAATCATAATTAGCAGCTGTCAAATAGGCCTCATATCCGTGGCGAATTCCTGTGCTTTTTTGAAGCATTTCTACCAATCCAGGATGCGTTTCGGAGGGATTATCGAAGATTTTATTGGTACCTATTTGCTCTTGAAACAAGGCGGTTTTCAATTCGCTAACTCCTTTTTTATCTCGGGCATTCACCGGAATAACGGGAATACCAAGTTCCGCAGCCAAGCGAACAGTATCTAATTTCAGGTGACTTCGCTCCAACAAATCAATCATGTTTACTGCTAAAACAGCAGGCAAGCCAAGGTCGATTACTTGCAAACAGAGCAAAAGCGAGCGTTTTAAATTGGAGGCATCCGCAACGATGATAACCTTATGGGGAGCATCTTCCGATTTATGATCTGTGAGTAACTTGAATGTTTCTAATTCGTCAAGTGATTTTGGAAACAAGCAATACGTCCCCGGTAGATCAATAAATTTAACCGTTTTACGGCTTTTGTCCTTGGGGTGAAACATGCGCACTTGTCCTGTACGCTTCTCAACAGTTACCCCAGGAAAATTCCCCGTTTTTTGATGCAAACCAGTAAGAGCGTTGAAAAGAGTCGATTTCCCGCTGTTGGGATTCCCAACTAAAGCAATATTGATGATGGCTTCTTCCACGGTTTTTTTATAAGCAGTCTACTTGAACAGTAGTGGCTTCATGAATACGAATACTTATTAATGATCCCGAACAAGCAAAAGCCAATGGATCTCCAAAGGGAGCTCTTCGAATCATGGTAATTTGGGTTCCAGGAATACAGCCAAGCTCAATCAACTTCAATGAAATTTCCTCATCAGAAAACCCCAAGATAATGGCGGATTCTCCAATAGGAACGTGAGAAAGATCGGTTTGCATTTACTTATTTAGAATGAATCTACGGATTGCGAAAATACAAATAACTCGAATCTACCCTCTATTTATTTATGAAATTATATCAACTCGAAATGTGCCTTATCATTAAGTAACGCAACACGTTTTTGACGATGAACATCTGGGCAATTGCATTTTTTCTTAAATAAGGAGCAGCCCGATAAACCCATCGATGCTATTAAAATTAGAATAAGAGTGACCTTTTTCATACGTGTGTAAAAGTAATATTTTTGACCAATGATCTGTAATTCATCAACGCGATATATCGGAAACGACTTTGATGAATTTTTATTTTCGATTCAAACAATATCCTTTCTTAGATTTGCTCCATGCGAATATCAATAATTATCACTCTTTTTCTTTTTTTCTGCTTTGCGAGTTCGGCTCAAACCGATAACATGGGTATTGGAACTTTAACACCTGATTCAAGTGCCCGACTCGAGGTTTCGGCTAATAACAAAGGGTTTTTAACTCCCCGAATGACAAGCGCAGAGCGAAATGCTATTAGTAATCCGGCAGAAGGTTTATTGGTTTATGATACAAGTACTTCTTCATTTTGGTATTTCAAATCGGGAAATTGGACTGAACTCTTAACTCAAATCCCACCAATTCCATCCAATGCGCTTTTCAGTTCGTTAAATCAAACTGGTGTTGCTGGAGTTGCAGAAGTAATTTTGGGCACGTTTGTAATACCATCATCCACATTTTCTCAAGATGGTCAATTTATTGAAGTACATGCTTTCGGTGAAATGACAACCGACACCTCAGTAATCCGACTAAAATTTGGAACAAACACATTCAGCTTCCCTGCAAATTCGCAAGGGAAATGGGAGTTAAAAACACGTTTATATAGAGTCTCTATTTCTGATGCAAAATTTACTGGAACAATCTCACTCAATGGAACATCGTTTACTGAATTTCAAGCGGTAGCTCAAGATTTCTCAACAGCAATTCCATTCCAAATTACCGGACAACAGGTTCAGTCGGTTGTAAATGGAATTAGCTTGGAAGGATTTTCTATTACGAGATTGCAATAGAATAATAATCTCATTTAATATTAGAACTAGCAAGCAGCTTTATTTCCCTCCTAAAACATCATCCACCCAAGCTTTGCCCCAATCGATCTTTTCTTGATCAGTCCAAAGTGTAGGGTAGAAGATTCTCTTCTGGAAACGCGGAGGTAAATATTTCTGCCAGTTAGTACCGCCTGTTGCTTTGATATCCTCAGGGTCTTTTTGCAAATAACGCACGGCACTTTTGTAATGAGAAAGTGGCCAATTCACATTCACTAATACATCGAGTCCACGCAAAGCTGCTTTTAATTCTCCCAAATCCGCACCTGAAGCTTCTAACTTTAGAAAAATCATCAATAGATTTCCTTTCACATTGCTTTCGGCAAGATCAATTAATTGCTTAGAATATTTATCTTCAAATTGATCGAGCGTGAGGGTTTTCTTACCAGTGGCAAGTTCAGTAGCCCCAGCTTGCCAATAAATAAACTTAAACATTTCTTCAATGGAATGTTCCCCGTTTTCGAATTTGGAACGATGGTCTTTGTCGACAAGGTTGATGAAATCAGTTGCAAAAATTTCAATCATTCGATATTGCGCACTTTGAAATCCAGAAGCAGGTAAAAGCGACATGCGAAATTGAAGAAACTGCTCGCGCTCCATTCCATCAACCATGACTTCGAACGAATGTGTTAGATTCATAAAATAACGATTCACTCGTTGAATGCGTTTGGTCGTGAATGCTAAATCAGGACTTTCTTGAGCAGCAATTTGTTTAAGTTCATGCAGACTCAATTTAAAATACAACTCAGTAATTTGGTGGTACATGATGAAAATCTCTTCATCCGGAAAGCTTGTTCTAGGAGTTTGTAAACTCAACAATGTATCCAAATGAATATAATCCCAATAGGTAAGAAAATCGGCATGAAGTAATCCATCGAGATACGAACTTAAGTCCTGTCCCATGGCACTATATTTCTTTTGCAATTGTTTTATTCGGGAAAGGATGTCGTCTGAGATTTCCATTTTTAGTCGTATCAATTAAAATGCAAACATAGAGAAAAAGCAAATTTTTATTGTATCCAATTACAAACGAACGCATTCTGAATAGTATTTTCAATAAAATGAACCTTTTGTGGGTTTGGCATGTTCGTTTAAATTACATTTGTTTTATAAATGCACATTGCATCTAATCATCAAAATCAAGTCATTTGAAAAAAGTAGTTTTCAATAACAAGAACAATTCCTTCTCCG
>CAXNGM010000337.1:0-3273 GCA_964201695.1 Bacteroidia bacterium
GCTTTTACAATTGAAAAAATTCAACAGGTTACTTGGAGAAAAATCGTGTTGCTCATTTGTTTTGCATGCGTCTTTCTAAACCTCATTCAAACCTATCAATACAACAAGCTAATTCTGTCATCATGGGATATGAATTTTCAGAAGTATGCTTTTGTGTTTTTAAAAACATCGTCACAGTATAGAAACTGTTTGGGTGGCAATAACGATTTGCCTCTGTATAATGAAATCCGCAATTCCATTTTTACCTTGAACGATGATTTTGAACAAACGCCATCCAATTCGAAGGTTTGCACTTGGGTCGATAAACAACACGGAAGGGTTTGCGATTACTTTGATCGCGACTACAATTTGCTTTTCACCATTGCCGCCAATGAAACATATATATCAAAAAGAGCGCTTTTCGCTGAAATAAAACTCGATCGTTTTGAATCTGATAAACACAGTTTTAACGAGGCGTTCTGCGTGATAGAATACAAAAATCCACAAGGAGAAATTTATTACAATTATTCATTCAAACTAAACGATTATCCCCACAAACAATTCAATGTTTGGGAAACGTTTAATTATTCAGTTGAATTAAGGAAAATTGAATCGCCAAACGATAGCATTCGCATGTATGTTTGGAATCAATCAAAAGCACATTTCTATCTCGACAATGTTCAGATAGAACTATTTAGTATTAACTGAATTTGATTCGATTTGATTAATGCAACAGCGGAAAATAATACATTAAATCTTCGCGTTGCTCGGGCGTAATCATGAGCACGGGAATTTGCGCTTCGTTGTAAATCAAATCTTCTTCTTCCACTCTTGGAAATAAGGAGTATAAATAATCGTAGGAGAAATTAACAGCACAAATTAAATCGGCATCAATCGACGCTGCGAAATGAGTAACCGATTTAGCGAAACGTTCATTTATCGCCACACGATGAACTTTTACATTGGCTCCTTCTTTCTCTAAGTAATCTTCTAACGTTGTTAAAATAGTATCGTTGTATTGTTCTTCCAAATGGGTGTTGGCAAAAAGATGAACCTCCGAATTAAATGCCTTTGAAATTTCTGCAAACAAAGGAGCTTCGTCGATTATTTGTCGGCGGGCACTCACAGGAATTACAATTTTCTTCAGTCCATTTGCTCGTATCATACGTTCTTGCACCACCAAAAATGGAATAAATGCATCGGTTACTATACGAAGTGCGTTGCTTCCCATTATGTGCTGCATGCCTTTTATTCCATGTGTTGGAACAATGATCAACTGGCATTCTTCGCGTTGAGCAATTTCAGAAACATCTTTAAAAATATTTCCAACTTCAATAATCGAACGAACTTTTCCATCAAACTCAGCCGATAATTTTTGAAGAAAAGGCTGCAGTTTTTTTTCTGCATCAGCTTTACCCTGAGCATTTTTTATCAGATGCAAAATAACGATTTCTCCCGCGCTGTGATTAGCAAAGAAGGCCGCGTGGTTGAGAGCACTGTAACTGTCTTCGCGAAGGTCAAAAGGCACAAGTATTTTTTGGAGATTCATAAATTTATTTTATTGAGTGATATTCAAATGTTCTGTTTATTTTTGGCTGCACGAAAATCACAAAATTATACAGCTTATTCAAATAGAATGCTGTTAATTTGAAATAAAAAAGAAGATGCAAGCCTTAGAGCGTTTTTTTAATATTCAGTTTGAGGTCATAATTGACAGGTTAAAGAAGGAGCTTGATCATCTGTGTGAGTATCATAATGCTAGGCATACGTTGGATGTCATAGAACAAAGCCAGGTTATTGGAAAAACTGAAAATCTCTCAGAGAAGGAGTTGCTTTTGCTTCGGATTGCTTCATTATTTCACGATACCGGTTTTCTTTTTCAACGAGCAAAACACGAAGAGAAAAGCGTAGAAATTTTTCTTGATTCAGCAAAAGACTCAGAAATATCTGAACAAGATAAAGTAATTATTTCACAATGTATACTGGCTACACGCATGCCACAACAACCAATTTCTTTATTAGACAAGGTGATCTGCGATGCCGATTTAGATTATTTGGGTAGGGATGATTTTTTCCCTATCGGTGATGCCTTGTTTCGCGAAATGAACCGAAACAATGAAATTTCGGATGAATTAGCTTGGAATAATTTACAAGTGAAATTCCTCAATGCGCATCGTTTTCATACCAACTATTCCATTCAAAATAGAACTCCTAAATTGCAAGAGAATCTTAAAATGGTTGTTGCGAAATTGAATCCATAAAAAACAAACAAATTCAAATGAACTTGACCTGTTCATTGAAAACTGAGATATTAAATTAGTATCCTAAACTAGCTCCAATCTTTATGAGTACAAAAACAATTAAACCCATCGATTCAAACACCATTTTAGTTCCAACCGACTTCACAGAAGTGGCGTTGATGGCTCTAAAGCATGCTTCTCAACTTGCTAAAATTTTTAATAAGCAAATCATTTTATTGCATGTTTTAGAAACAGGAATGTTGGAGTCGAGCAGATCCAAAGAACAGAAGGAAAGTGAAGCCAGTTCCAAACTACAGGATTTAGCAGATGATAACAAGAAAGAAAGCGGAATTGAAACTTCGTTCGTTGTTCAACAAGGAAATATTTTTGATCAAATAGGAGAACAGGCCGACGAGCTTAATGTTGCCCTTGTAGTGATGGGAACCCATGGTGTTAAAGGGATGCAGCACGTAGTTGGAAGCAAAGCATTACGGGTTATTACGAACTCGAATCGCCCTTTTGTTATTGTGCAGAAGAAAATAATGAAAGAACATGGATTCAAAAACATCGTTCTTCCTATCGATTTTTCAAAGGAATCAAAGCAAAAGTTGGTTTGGGCTGTTGAGCTTTCCAAAGTGTTTAATTCGACCTTCCATATTTTGGCTGAATTCGAAAACGATGAATACACAAGTCGCGCTGTGAATAATAACATTGCGTATGCGAAAAATTACCTTTCCGAACGCAATTGCAATTATGTGGTTCATCACGCAGAAAAAGGAGATTTCAGTAAAGAAACCATTCAGTATGCAAGTTCTGTTGATGCAGATTTAATTCTCATCATGACCAATCAGTCGAAAGATTTATCGGAATACATCATTGGACCATACGAGCAAAATGTTATTGCCAACGATGCTCAAATACCAGTAATGACGCTTAACCCAGTTGATACCATGAATGCTAAAAATGGGCATTTATTCAACTTTGGGAATTATTAAATCCAAAATTGATAAATAAAAAACCCGGCTCTGATAAATTTGAGCCGGGTTTTTTGATT
>CAXNGM010000338.1:0-3273 GCA_964201695.1 Bacteroidia bacterium
GATTTCATCGCTATCTTGGATGTATTTCCATTAGTTGAAGGACATGTTTTAGTTATTCCCAAAAAAGAAATTGATAATATCTTTGATTTAGAACCCGAAAAGCTTCAGCAGCTATTTGGATTTAGTCAAACTATCGCGAAAGCAATTGAAGCTTCTTATGACTGCAAAAAAGTGGGGATGGCGGTTATTGGATTGGAGGTTCCTCATGCACACATTCACTTGTTGCCAATAAACGAAGCTGGAGATATCAATTTCACAAAACCAAAGCTTCAATTAACAGCAGATCAGTTGATGAACATTCAAGATAAAATCAAGGAAGCGCTGTAATTTATCCTTTTATCCGATCGGGATTTTTTGCTGCAAATGCTTTCCATCCTGATACTCCCTTTGTCGTTTCGGGAATAACATCTCCACGGTATTGAAAATAATGGCACAAAGCTGCCGCTAAACCATCGGTTGCATCCAAGTATTTGGGCATTTCTGCATCTGCTATCTTGAGTAAATTTTGCAACATCGCAGCAACTTGTTCCTTGGATGCTGCACCTTTTCCTGTAATACTTTGTTTTATTTTCCGTGGTGAATATTCATAAACCGGCAAATTCCGATGTAACGCAGCCGCAAGTGCAACACCTTGAGCCCGTCCCAACTTTAGCATCGATTGCACATTTTTTCCAAAAAAAGGCGCCTCTGCAGCTAACTCGTCGGGCTTATAAGTGTCGATTAAATTCAACACACAATCGAAAATCATTTTCAACTTTATTCCATGATCATCCAGCTTTTCCATATGCAAGGTTCCCATGTGCAACAATTTCACAGTACGCCCCTGAATATGAATAATTCCATAACCCATTATATTGGTTCCAGGATCGATACCTAAAATAACTTTGTCCTTAATCATAAAGGGCCAAGGTACGAAGGAAAAAATCTAATTTAGGCAGATGTTTTTATTAGGGATTCTCCTGTTTTTTGTAATTCCATCTTACCTGCTTTTCTGGTTAATAAGCGGATTGAATAACCATGAAAGAAGACCTGTTCAAACTAAACAAAACAACATCTCGCTTATCATCCCTTTTCGAGATGAAGCAGCTCTCATTCCCATTTTGCTTGATTCTCTTTCTAAACTCAATCTTAAAGCTGGGGATGAAATTATTTTAATAGACGATCATTCAAGTGATGGCGGAATTCCGTCCCTTATTAAAACAAGAGCGGAAATTCAAATCCTAGAAACTCCAAAGCACATTCAAGGTTCTAAAAAAAACGCATTAAGCATCGGAATTCATCATGCTAAAAACGAATGGATTTTAACATCGGATGCCGATTGTACATTCGATCCAGAATGGCTAAACACATGGAGGAAACATCTATCTACCTCTGCTAATTTGTTTATTGGTCCTGTTTTTTCGATCGATGATGATTTCTCCTTTGTAGCCCTTCTTCATCATGCAGAAAATGTCTGCCTGCAAGTCATTGCTTTGGCTTCGGCCTCTCATAAGCAGCCATTAATTTGCAGCGGTGCGAACCTCCTTTTCAGAAAAAGTATTTGGGAACAGGTAGGTGGATATGAACAACATAAACATATACCTTCTGGTGACGATGTATTATTGATGCAATCGTTTCAACAAATTGATTCTAAGGCAATTTTCGCTCAGTTCGAAACTTCGAATGTCGTCAGAACCTCAGCCGCTAACACCTGGAAATCGTGGTTTCTTCAACGACGACGCTGGGCTTCCAAATCGGGGCACTTGGCAAAAAACATCCAGAAAATTCACGCAGCCCTTCTTATTGTTTGGGTATTCGTTTTCCCAGTAGCACTATGGTTCATAGGTCCTTTGTATTTCTTCATGCTCATCCCCGAAATGCTCATTATCGGTTTCTTATGTAGGAAGCTGAATTCCAAATTCAAATCTTGGATGTGGCCTATTTTCAGATTATTCTATCCTGGATTGCTTATCATATTGCCATTGACCAATTTCATCTGGCCATCCACATGGAAAAAACGTAGCTTTCAATCGATTAAAACAACTATCCACTGATTGCACTCCTTTTGTACTTTTGCTTGATTCAATAAACATTCTTTAAATGATTCGTATTCTTAATTACATCGATGGGCAACTTATTGAATCTTCCAGCAAGAACTGGATTGACAATGTAAATCCTGCCACTGCTGAAATTTATAGTGAACTAACTTCTGGCAATGAAGAGGATGTAAATAAAGCCGTTGAAGCAGCCAAAAGCGCCTTTCCCACATGGTCGTCACTTAAAGCGGAAGAAAGATCTAACTACCTTTTGAAATTGTCATCTCTCATGGAGCGCGATCTTGAAGATTTGGCTTTGGCAGAAAGTATCGACTCTGGAAAACCTTTCCATGTTGCGCGAAGCATCGATATTCCTCGTGCAATTGCGAATATTCGTTTTTTTGCAACAGCCATTTTACACAGCAGTTCAGAATCTCATGCTAGTGACGATCTAGCCATAAACTATACACTTCGTCAACCTTTTGGAGTAGCTGCATGCATTTCACCATGGAATTTACCCCTGTATTTATTTACTTGGAAGATTGCCCCTGCCCTAGCCTCTGGAAATACAGTTGTGGCGAAGCCTTCAGAGATTACACCCATGACGGCCTTCCTTTTTTCGAAGTTGTGTATCGAAGCGGATTTTCCTGCAGGAGTGCTCAATGTTTTACATGGTTTTGGTCCTCAGGTTGGCGCTGCATTGGTTGCTCATAAAGATATTTCGGCTGTTTCTTTTACTGGAGGAACTCAAACCGGAGCAGCAATTGCACGCGTTGCTGCACCTCAGTTTAAAAAGCTTTCTTTGGAATTGGGCGGGAAAAATGCAACTCTCATTTTTGCGGATTGCGATTTTGAACATACCGTCAACGAAGCCGTTCGTGCCGCTTTTTCAAACCAAGGTCAAATATGCCTTTGTGGTTCTCGTATTTTGATTGAACGAAGTGTATATTCTCGTTTTCGAGATGCTTTTGTTGCGCGTGTGAATCAATTACGCATCGGAAATCCGATGGATGCCACTACCGATATGGGAGCGGTCGTTTCGGAACAACACATGCTGAAAGTACTTTCATACATTCAACTTGCAAAAGAAGAAGGCGGAACCATATTAAGTGGCGGCGAACGTGTTTATCTTTCAGAAGAAAATGCACAGGGTTTCTTTATTGCTCCAACGGTTATAGAAGGATTAGATTCAACAGCCCGATGCAACCAAGAAGAAATTTTTGGTCCCGTAGTTACGCTCATGCCATTTGACGGAGAT
>CAXNGM010000339.1:0-3250 GCA_964201695.1 Bacteroidia bacterium
GCCATGAGTGAGATTAAAGAGATTAACATGACCTTTGAGCTTCCCCAAAATGCCCAAAATTCAATCATTAAAGTGATTGGAGTAGGAGGCGGAGGAAGCAATGCAGTAAATCACATGTTCCGACAAGGAATTCGGGGTGTGGATTTTATTATCTGCAACACAGACCAACAAGCACTCGATGCAAGTGCGATTCCAAACAAAGTTCAATTGGGCTTAACATTAACCGAAGGACGCGGAGCAGGTTCTATTCCTGAGGTTGGAAGGAACGCAGCCATTGAAAACATTGACGATTTGAAAACCATTCTTGGAAAAGAAACCAAAATGGTATTTGTTACTGCAGGAATGGGTGGTGGAACCGGAACCGGTGCTGCTCCGGTAATTGCTGCAACAGCTCGTGAAATGGGCATTTTAACAGTTGGAATCGTTACAATTCCATTCACATTTGAAGGAAAGAAACGTCGCAAACAAGCCGATGATGGACTTGAGCAATTACGCAACAGTGTGGATACATTGCTTATAATTTCGAATGATAAACTTCGCGAAATTTTCGGGAATCTTGGTTTAAATGCTGCATTTGCTGAAGCCGATAATGTGCTTACAACAGCAGCTAGAGGGATTGCTGAGATTATCACCGTTCCTGGTCAAATTAACGTCGATTTTGCCGATGTAAATACGGTAATGAAGAATGGTGGTTCGGCCATAATGGGTTCTGCTCTTGCAGAAGGCGAAGGTGCTCCAATGCGTGCATTGAAATCGGCTTTGTCTTCTCCATTGCTTAATGATAGCAGTATTCGCGGAGCTAAACACATTCTAGTAAACATTGCTTATGGCGATGATATTATGATGGATGAGGTAGGCGAATTGATGGATCACATGCAAGAAGAGGCAGGTTGGGATGCCAATGTAATTATGGGAACATCGCACGATTTAACATTGGGAGCTTCCGTTTGTGTAACATTGGTTGCTACGGGAATTATTACCGGACAAACAGAAGAAGTTCGTAAAGTGGTAAGTTTAGATGCCCCAGTTGACGTTCTTCCCAAAGTAACAGAAGAATTGAATAAGCCAGAAGTAACGCCTATGCTTCGTAGAAATGAATTAAAAAGAGATGCAGATGAGGATGTATTAATTCAAGGAGCATCAGATAGACCAGAATTGAATTTTACATTAAGTACAAAATCGGAAGAAACGACTGAACAACTTGAAAGCCAAGATTCAATGCGTCGTTCTGCTGAACGTATGGAAAATGTGAAACGTCTGAGCATTAAGCTTAAGACACCTTCACCGGTTTCTGATTTAGAATCTGCTCCAGCCTTTCGTCGTCGTAATGTGCATCTTGAGCATGTAGATTCTTCCTCCGAAAACAATATATCTCGGTATGTATTATCTGAGAATGCGGATGATAAAAGCTTGGAAATTTTACCTATTAATAGATTCCTTCACGATCAAGTTGATTGAATCGTATAAGCCAAGTAAAAATGAGTTTAGAAGAAAAAATAAATGCCGACATTAAATTGGCAATGCTCGCTAAAGAAAAAGAAAAACTGGAGGCTTTACGTGCAGTGAAGTCGGCGGTTTTACTTGCCAAATCCGAGAAAATTGGAGTTGAGATTAGCGAAGAAATTGAACTGAAATTGTTGCAGAAATTGGTGAAACAACGAAAGGACGCTGCTGAAATTTACAAGCAGCAGAACCGTTCGGATTTAGCAGATTCTGAACTTTTTCAGGCAGATGTAATTGAATATTATTTACCAGATCAACTTTCTCCAGATGAGGTTCGTGTTGTCCTCAATCAAATTGCGTCTGAAATAGGAGTGGCTTCTATGAAAGATATGGGGAAATTAATTGGAGCAGCTTCGCAGAAACTTGCAGGCCGTGCCGATGGTAAATTGATATCTACTCTTGTAAAAGAGATGTTAAGTTAACTTTGGTTAGTTGTTGTTAGAAACATCAGAGCCCCGTTTTACGGGGCTTTGTTGTTTTATAGCAGTATTTTCTTGAGTTTATTAATTGCCGCTTTGTTTTCGGGCAGTTCAATCGCCTTATGGATGCGTTTCTTTTCGAGTGATGTTAGGTGGAAATTCATCGAAATGACTTCGCCCTCGGGTTTCAAAGGTGGATTTAAATCCATTTCAACAAACGTTATTTTCCCTTTGTACCAAGTTTGAGCATACATAAATAATTGCTCGTTTTGATAGTCTTGAATTTTGGACAAGTTATCATATACATTTCCCAAAGGAGAAAGCATTAACTCTGAAATGGTGCTTTTGGAATGTGTTCTGAGTTCGTTCGATTTATGGTTTTCTCGAATCTGTAAAAACACAACTTGATCGGTATTTTCGGCAAGCCAATCTCGGAAAGTGTAGAGATATCGTATCGAAGTTTTTGCTCCAAAATTATCACGATATCCTGCATCCATAACTTCTATAATGGGTTTGCTTGGTAAGGAAACCGTGGGCAAAATATAGGGGAAGGTTGCATTCATTCTAATTGCTGAACCGAAGCGAAGATTTTCGGCGCCTTGTTGCTTAAATAGTTTGCTAAACTCAATATCTTCCAATAAACTTCGTGCATCGTTTTCAGTTGATTGCACATTGCTTGTCAGATAACTCAGTTGTAATGGGCTAATTAATAATCTTCTTCCGTCATTGATGATTGTTGGTGTGAAAATCATCATCGGAATAATCGCTTTAGATTCGGGTTCTTTATAATCGCTTAGTTTTTTGTCGAGAATAAATTCTGTATTTTCATGAAGCGCTTTTTCAAATTCATATCCTCGATCGCGAGTATAATATTTTTGGGCGATTTCAATTTTCTGCAACCTCAGAAAAATATCACTCACAGCCAATGAATAGCTAATTGCATTGAGTAGATCTTTTCCAATTTGTTGGGGGTATTTCGAATCATAGATGTTTTGTATGCCTCCCTCGAGGTGTCTTAAATACAATTCACGCATAAAAGCAGCTCCGATCATTCCACCCGATGAACCTGTAATTAAATGCGAGTTTCTTAAAAGTCTACCCTCTGAGGCTTTGTCTGCTGCTTGTAACGCTTCAACTGTCCATAATGCTGATTTCAGCCCACCTCCACTTACATTCAGAAAAATAAGTGTGGGTTTTTTATCACCTACTTTCGAGGCCCGAGCTTTCCAATTTTCAAGAGTAGCAATTCCTTGCAGTGAGTCTTGCTCTATTTGATTAGCAAGATTTTTGTCGAAAATTATGGATTCGGGAATAATGGCAGATTGTGT
>CAXNGM010000340.1:0-3243 GCA_964201695.1 Bacteroidia bacterium
GCCATTTTAGGAATGCATAATATCGTTGAACGTCCCATGGCAGTAAACGGACAAGTAGTAATTCGTCCAATTATGTACGTGGCACTCAGCTACGATCACCGCATCATCGATGGTCGCGAATCGGTAGGTTTCTTAGTGAAAGTAAAAGAGCTTCTA
The DNA here is from genome assembly GCA_964201695.1 of Bacteroidia bacterium. GTDB lineage: Bacteria > Bacteroidota > Bacteroidia > M30B66 > M30B66 > CALQRR01. Next base: position 157 of record CAXNGM010000340.1, read on the forward strand.
GAGAATCCGAAACGCATGCTGTTCAACGGCAAAAAAGGCGAAGAAGTATTACTCGGACTATAAGCAATTGCTAATGTTTGGGCGCATCCTGCAAACTTCGCTCTCGCTCTGTTTGCAAGTCAGGCTTTTCGCCTCTACTCCTTTTTTCAAAAGGGGTAATGGCTTCAATCCTTTGCGCATGTGCATTTCAATCGAATAAAAAATTTGCCCATGAATTCAACATCCTCAGGCATTCGCTTATCGGAGTTCACCGCGCTCATAAAACAAACGCTCGATGACCGTTTTGCAGGACAAACATATTGGGTAATTGCTGAGATTTCGAGCTTGAATCATCATGCTCGGTCTAACATGTATTATTTTCATTTGATTGAAAAGGAAGAACATTCTGGACAAATCAAAGCCGAAATTTCTGCCGTTGCATTTTCTCAACTTGCGAATGCAATTCAAGAATTTGAGCAGCAAACGGGTCAGCAATTCCAAAATGGCATTCAAGTATTACTCAATGTTTCCGTTTCGTATCATCCAGTTTACGGGTTAAAAGTGAGCATGCTCAAAATCGATGCAAGCTTCACTATAGGTCAATTACAAAAACAACGCGAGGCGACATTGGCAAAACTGCTTGTCGAAAATCCAGATTCAGTTCAGTTTGTAAACGGACAATATCATACCCGCAATCAAGGTTTAAAAATACCCTTGGTTATTCAACGTGTTGCGGTTATTTCATCCGAAACCAGCGCCGGTCTTCAAGACTTTAAACATACACTCGAAGAAAATTCCTACGGATATAAAATCAGTATTCAGCTTTTTCAAACAGCAGTTCAAGGCGATGAACAAGGAAAACAGTTGGTCGAGAAACTGATCGAAGTTTTTCGCGCGCCTCAAGCATTCGATATTGTTGTGATTGTTCGCGGTGGTGGAGCGCAAACCGATTTCTTGATGTTCGATGCGTATCCCGTTGCGCGCGCCATTGCCCGTTTTCCTATTCCCGTTTTAACTGGACTTGGTCATTTAAAAGACATTTCCATTGCCGATCTTATGGCACATACGGCATTGAAAACACCCACCAAAGTTGCCGAATTCATCATTGCTCATAATCGTCAGTTCGAAGAACGGATTCTTCAAATCAGACAACAAATTATTATCAAAACCCAGCAACGTTTAACCTTCGAAAAAGAGATTCTTGCTTCAAAAATCAACGAAATTCAAACATCATTTCGAATTTTACTTCAAACTCAATCGGAAGAATTACAATCAATCAAACACAAACTTCTCATCCAAAGCCAAGGTGTATTAAATAAGAACTCCGACTCCTTGAACGAACTATCACAAAAACTTAGTTTACGACCCGCAACTATCATCTCAAATGCCCGAAATAACTTTGAGAATAAAAAGGTAGAATTCGAGCAAATCGTTCTTCGAAGTATCAAAAATCAAGAAAATAAATTACAGCATTTTACAGCATTGTTCCGAGCGTTAAGTCCCGCCAATACATTGAAACGTGGTTTTGCAATCGTTATAAAAAATGGTGTAATTCAAACCGATGCTCGTCAAATAAAAAAGGACGATTCGATTCAGGTATATTTGGGTGATTCTGAATTGGATGTTTCAATTATAAAAAAACAGAAAAAAGATGGAAAACAATTTAACTTATGAGGGAGCCATGGAAGAGCTCAAAGAAATAGCTCTTCAAATCGACAATGAATCAGTAACTGTTGATGTGCTGGCAGATAAGGTGAAACGCGCATCAGAGTTAATTGAATTCTGCCAGTTGAAACTCAAAACAACCGAAACAGAGATCAATCAAATCATCAAAAAAATGGATTCGAAAGAAAGTTGAGTTAATTTTAAGTTAACAAATGCTTTGATACATTATTGAAATTACTAACTTGCTGCTTCAATGGGCAATAAGTTAATCACATGTAAGTTAATATTGGCTTTCATACTCATTTGGGTTTTGTTCCCAAATGCAGTATTAGCGCAATATTGCGCACCTCAATATGCTTATGGTTGCGTAGGAAACTTCCCATCTCCCATTGCCGATTACATCAATAATTTTTCTACAACAAACGGCGTAGCGAACATCACCAACAACAATACAGGTTGCAACATGCAGCCCAATAATTTTATTTATAATGCTGGAATGACCGTTTCGGTGGCACAGGGTTGTTCGTTTGGTGTTTCCATGCGAAGTGGAAATACGTTTGCTCAAGGTTTTGCAATTTGGATAGATTGGAACCAGGATTTAGACTATAACGATACTGGAGAATTGGTATATAGCAGCCCTGGCTCAGGTACAACTCTTTATACAGGAACCATTCAAGTTCCAGCATCTGCTTCGGTTGGCTTAAAAAGGATGCGTGTTCGTTGTTGTTACGCTACAGTTCCTAACAATCCATGTTCTTTGCAAGGAACATTTCAGGTAGGCGAAGTGGAAGAATACAATGTGGATGTTTTGCCCAATACACTTTCCGCCATAACTGTTGCTAATCAAACCATCTGTGCAGGAAATACTGCAACCATAACAGCAACTTCTACCGGAACCATAAAGTGGTATTTGAACACAACAAGTAACGCGGTTATCTGCAACGGTGCCACATTTACTACACCCGTGCTTAATGCCACAACAACGTATTACGTCCAAGCAACTCTCGGTTCTTGTTCAACTCCTCGAGTTCCAGTTGTTGTTACTGTAATCCCTAATTTTACTATTACGGCATCGGCATCGCAGACATCGGTTTGCCCGGGATCTCCTTTTACTTTATCATCAACGGGAGGGGCTAGTTTAACCTATGATTGGCAGCCAGCAACGGCTGTTTCTAATGCAACTTTAAATTCTCCTTCGGCAACAATTTCTGCAAATACTTCATTTACTGTTGTAGGAACAGATGTAAACGGATGTTCAGCAACTTCATCGGTTTCAGTTTCGGTTCTTGCTGCAGCAACATTATTGGTTGCATCAACATCGTCCGAATTTTGCGAAGGAGGAACAAGTACACTCACTGTTTCAGGTGGGTCTTCTTATACTTGGTCGCCAGCCGCAACTTTATCTTCTGCAACAGGCAACACCGTTACTGCAACTCCAACTGC
>CAXNGM010000341.1:0-3243 GCA_964201695.1 Bacteroidia bacterium
CGCATGTACGTTCAAAATGGAATTGTGAAGGAAGAATATGTTTTTGAAGGGCGCGATGGAATGAAGCTCATGGAAAAGATCAATTTCTTGGAAGTCGAGAACGATCGAAAAGAAAAAGTAGAGCAGTTAAAAGCACAGCACGAATTAAGTAAACAGATAATTGGAACCTGGTCTGGAATAAAGCAAAAGGAAATAGAGAACAATCCAACCGCTTATTTCGATGAAGGAACAAATTCTTCTTCCAAAGTATAATGCAATTTCTCACCAATAAATTGCTTGGTATTGATTCGATGGTTTTGTCGCAAACAAGTCCATCGGAAAAGAATTTATACAATCTCTCGGGAGTATTATTTGGCATTTGTTTGCTTGTAATTTTCATATCCGATGGATATTCCGGCTATTTGTACAGCGGAACCATAGTAGGTGTATTGACCAGTGCAATTATTATTGGATTTATTCATTACTCGATTTACCGACTTTCTTTGTTAACGCTCACAACACGACCTTTTGTGGAGAAAGAAGTTGATTCTAACAAATTGAAGAAAACAATTAAGCGATTAATTCCTTCAATATCGGGTTTGTTGAGATGGGTTTTTACTGGGTTTATTGCTATTGCGGTTGCATTTCCTGCTTCAACACTTCTTCATCATAAACAAGCAATGGAATTTCAGGATTATCATCGTATTGAATTGTTGAAAGATATTCCACCTACATCGAAAGCATTTCAAGATATTAAAACAGGAAATTTCCCTTTTTTAGTTTTTGAATCCATGCTTCAATATTCCTCTTTCCGGATGGGTGTTTTGTTTTTTACACTCCTGCTTTTCTTGCCATTGTTTTTACTGTCTCGTTTGAGAAATAAAGAAACTTATCAATACACACGCATCCTACGAGATATTCAGAAAGAGGAAATTCTTTGGAATTATCATATTACAATAAAAGATTCGCAACGATTTTTGGATAAGGAATTCGCAACCACTTTAAATTTGGAAACGCAATGTATTTATGCGGACGCTCCTTTTAATTCAGAATTCAAGAACGAACAAAATCGGAATTTTGGAAATAAAGAAGCTTTCTACACGTATTTGAAATCTCTTTGAAGTGAGCGCTCTAACATATACATATTACAAAGGGATTTTAAATTCTCAGTTTCACGTTCCTACTATAAAAGACCGTCAAGGAACTCGAATGGGAAATGTTGTTTTGGAACGACGTTTTTTGCTGAAAGATCCCATTGAAATTTCGGAGAGTGAATTCCGTGATAAAGTTTCAAATCGTCATTCCGATGGAGCCATTGCCTGGCAAAGAAGATTTGTTGAAAATGATGCTAATCAAACTTATCAAATACAACCGCATGTTTATCAAAAAAGCAGAGAGGTAGTAGAATTCGAATCTGCGAATAAAGAACATGCTGAAATTGTGGATGAACTATTTGTGGAATATACGCCCACGGAAGCCGATAAAGCATACAATGCTTGGGATTTTATTGCCCAAAAAGATCATTCATTTCATGGTCGAATTTCGGGTGAGGGCTTTTGCAGAGTTCCCAAACTTACGGATGAAGAGCGTGCGAAACAATTTGCTGAATTGAATGAAATTGATCGTCTTAAAATTCTGAAAAACAAAAGAGGGTGTTTTCATTGGTTTATGCCGAATCGCAATCCCTTGAACTTATTTACAGGCAATACTCCAGGTGGAATAGGAGGAGGTTGCATGAAGAAAGGATGCGGTAGCATGGGCTGTGGATTGTTATCCTTGTTGGCCTTAATGGCTTTGCTGCTCTTCCTGTGGAAAAGTTGTAACAAAACAGACGAATCTCAACAACAAAACTCAAACAGGGTAATTCACGATACAGTTTATATCAAAGATAAGAAGCAGATTAAAGAGTTTGTTGATACCACAACGATAGAAAAAACGGAAGCTATTTTACTGCCCAACGTTCAATTTTATACCAACAGTGCCAATTTGTTGCCGTATTCCATTCAATCTATTCAGGAATTAGCCGATTACATGGCTTCACATCCCAATGCGAATGCAGTTATTAAAGGGCATACCGACGATGTTGGAGAAGCAGAGGCCAATCTCAAACTATCTCAAGCTCGCGCCGAAACGGTAAAGCGGGTTTTAGTTTCGTTTGGAATTGCATCGGAACGAATTGAAGCTAAGGGATTTGGAGAGAGAATGCCAAAGACCCGAGATCAAACGGTTGAAGCAAGAGCAATTAATCGCAGGGTAGAAGTGGAGCTTACCAATACTGACAAAGTAGAAACGAAGCGAACCGAAAAAAAGACTAAAAATGGCAACTAAGTACACGCATTTTAAAGGCAAGTACCTGGGTTATTTTAGTCCGGATAAACCTCAGCATGTCCATGCATTTACATTCCAAGATTTACAATGGGAGTCTATTGAAATTACAGATATTGAAGTACTTGATGATCGCGTAGTTGATTCCGAAAAAGTGGGCGATTATATTTATATGCCTGTGTTGAAGGCTCGTCCCAAGAGCAAAGTGAAAGCAGTTTTGCAAAAAGGAATTGATGTTGTCATTATTGGGAAAGACGAGCAGGCGTTTTCAGAGGATTTGCACCACGTAATCATGCGCAAGCAGGGTGGAAATAGGTTAGGGGAGTTTCAGCCTGTTAGGGAGAGCGGAATGGTTAAAATTAACGACCATACTTATTGTTCCTCTGGCGAAATTCGATTCTCAATTCCTGATGGTGAAATTGCGGTGCCGATTAAACCTGTTGATATTCCAGTAATTCCGAAGGATGATATTCCGGTTATTACTGCACCTCATCACGAAATCAATGTTATTCCTGATTTGGTGATTAATCCAAATCGAAATATTACAATTCCAACTATTCCGACACCCAATGCTCCTAAATTAGGATGTTTGGGGCTGATTTGGAAGTTTATAAAGTGGTATTTTATAATTGCCTTAATCTATGCTTTGTTCACTGGAATTAGTGGTTGGTTTAAAAAAGGAGGGGATGAGAGTAATCGTTTTAAAACCGATGATGGGGCAGTTCAGGAAGATAAGCCTCGATTAAATCCCGATCAGGATACACTTGCACCCATGCCTTGGGATTATCTTACAGATCATCGCATTGAGTGGTCCGATTTTATTTCACATCGCTATTTGGCTAAATATTCAACCTCGTCAAAGAGTTTTGAGGACTCGCAAAGACTCCATGCTCCATGGGCCAATCCGCAGACAAACAATGCGATGAGTTTTTGGAACGG
>CAXNGM010000342.1:0-3243 GCA_964201695.1 Bacteroidia bacterium
AAGATGGCCAATAGAAACAAAGACGCCGTATTACAGAACATCGATTGGATTTTGGTATCGCTCTATTTGATATTAGTAATCATGGGCTGGTTTAATATTTATGCAGCTGTTTATAACGAAGAATACAAGAGCATTTTTGACACATCACAGAGTTATGGAATGCAACTCGTTTGGATTGGTACTTCGCTAATGATTGCCTTCGTAATTTTAGTGATCGATGGAGAGTTTTTTCCAAAGTTTGCCTGGGTTCTTTATGCCGCTTTTGTGCTATTACTTATCGTGGTAATTTTTGCTGGAAAGGAAGTAAAAGGATCTAAATCATGGATAGAACTTGGATCATTTCGAATACAACCCGCCGAATTTGCGAAATTTGCTACCAATTTAGCATTGGCCAAATACCTGAGTAGCATCAACATCAAGTTTGAAAAAATTAACACCAAATTGATAGCTGCAGCCATTTTTGCAGTTCCGGCTTTAATCATAATTGCGCAAAACGAAACAGGTTCAGCTCTCGTTTATGGATCGTTTATTTTGGTGCTCTATCGAGAAGGATTAAGTGGTAATTTTTTAATTATGGGCGTTGCGATGGTTATCTTATTTATTGCCGCATTACTCATGGATGAATTAGTTTTAATCACCATAATGGGCATAATAGCTGCAGGGTCTTTCTTTTTTGTGCGATTTAAAATGCAGAATATCCTAATTGTATCAGGCATTCTGCTGGCTTCAGTTGCATTTGTTCATTCGGTCGATTACACATTCACCAATATTCTTGAACCCCATCAGAAAAAACGTATCAATGTATTGCTCGGTAAAGAAGTGGATCCCAAAGGAGCGGGCTACAACGTAAATCAATCGATGATTGCCATTGGATCTGGAGGAATTTTAGGCAAAGGATACTTAAACGGAACGCAAACAAAATACAATTACGTTCCTGAACAAAGTACCGATTTTATTTTCTGTACAGTTGGTGAAGAATGGGGCTTTTTGGGTAGTATAACCGTTATGGGACTATTCATATTTTTATTATTGAGGTTGATATATTTAGCTGAAAGGCAGCGAAGTTCATTCTCGCGAATTTATGGTTACGGCTTAGCTAGTATCATTTTTATTCACCTTGCAATTAACATTGGAATGACTATCGGACTTGCGCCTGTTGTTGGTATTCCCTTGCCGTTTTTTAGCTATGGTGGTTCTTCCCTTTGGTCTTTTACTGTATTGACATTTATTTTTGTTCGACTCGATGCGTATCGTTTCGAAATTCTGAGATAATATTAACGTCTTTGGGGATTTGAATTTTATAAAAAAAACATGAATTTCAGAAAAATCGCATGTGTATTCACGTTCATTTCTGGAAATATTTTTTCACAAACCATTCCATCTGACAGTGTTGAATTAGCTATTCAGTCTGCGTTGCGATTTATTGCAGATCAACAAATTACCCAAACAATTCCAGAATATCAATATGCTGGAGAGTGGCCATCCATCATGACCATGCGAACCACATTTGCATTGCTCGGAAAACAAAGCGATTCTTATGATTCCAATTGTTTTTCCACTTCATCAATTCATAATTCACTTGCAGCAGCATACCTCATTCGACCCGATTTGAATGAAATTCCACCCATGCTCGATGCGGCGATAATTCGTATAAGTGACTTTTATGAAGGCGATGGATTCAACTTTTGGCCAAAATTGTTACCCAAGGGCCGACTCTACATGTTTCATAAAAACAAAAAAAGTGCTTTGGTTCGAAGACCCATTCGCTATCCGTTAAATTCGCCATACATAAGGAAAGCTGCCAATGTAGTAAACGATAATGACGACAGCTCACAAGGGTATACAGCATTCATTTATTATAGCAAGGTGAGAAAAATACTTGGAGAGAAAAACGATTTCACCATTCGCTTATCTCCAATTTTAGGAGCATGGAGAGATACCGCTCGTTATTCGCAACATTATTATAACATCATCCATTTCGACAAGAGAGAGAGTGGCGCATTTTTAACTTGGAGGGCGTTGGAAGCACCATTTCCTTCGTGGAATATTCCTCGGCTACTTATAAATAATGCACTTTTTCTAACTCCAATGAGTACGTTATATCCATATGCTTTTCAATCATATATTCCATACGGAGCAAATGATGTTGATGCGGTTGTTAACGCAAATGTTTTATCGGCATTTGGAGAAAATTCAGAATTCAATGCGGCCGGAATAAAACAATCTGCATTGTTTATTGAACGGAAAGCAAACCGCAAGGATTGGAGCAGAGCCGGAATCTATTATCCGAACCGATACCATTTCCATTACGCAACTTTAAGAGCATGGTCAAAAGGAATTTCGGAACTCAATCAGTCGGCAGCTATCATGAAAGAACATTTAAAAGAATCCCAACTTCCTGATGGTTCGTTTTCTTCCCGAAAAATTGTGAATCAGCATGATGTTATTCAGTCAACGGCTTATGCACTTAATGCGATGTTACGATTTGGTGCCCCTAATGAATCTGGTTTTGCGAGTCATATTGATAATGCGATTCGATTTTTGTTTAAACATGGATCTTTTTCGAACAGGCAATTATGTTGGGACGGCGGAGTGTTTTTCTCGGGTGGTACTGTAATTCGCAATACATTATATTGGAAATCGGATGTTTATACCACGGCTTTGATGCTTGAATCTCTTATTATTTATCAAAATTATAAACTAAAGACTAACAAATAAAAACAACAGATTTGATTAGATTTGCTTTGTGAATTCATTCCGAATAACTTTAATTTTCATTTTATTATTTTTTCTTATTAATGTAGCAAATAGCACTGCTCAAATAATAGAAGAAATTAATGTAGGCAGTGATATCGACAGCAGTTATTACGATGTTTACCAGTTGGCCGAAGGAGATATTTGGTTAGGTGGAGAGTTTGGCGTTTTAAAAAGGATGCGGAAAGATGGTTCAATTCAATCCATTGCATACCCAAATGATGGTTCAAACATTCTCAAATTCTTTCGCATCGGTCATTTTCTATACATCGCTGCCGACCACGGAACAATTTATAAATTCAATCTGCTTACAGAACAAATTAGTAAAACTGAATTTCCTAATTTCAAAAATCGTTGTTTTTATGATTTAACATATAACAATGCAGGGAAATTGATTGTTTGTGGAGGAAGTAGTGGAATTGGTCGTGGGAAAAAGCGAATACCCATGGGTTTTGTGGCTAGTATTGATACATCATTAACTCAAGAGCC
>CAXNGM010000343.1:0-3225 GCA_964201695.1 Bacteroidia bacterium
GGAATGCCTTATGATTTAGCAACGCATCCCAACCTCATGGATTTTGATGGCTTTAGTAGTAATTATAGCCAGATTTACTATAACACTGCATTCGCTTGCTCGCAACTTAATGAACAGAACCTGCTAATTGGAGGATTAAATCTATGGCGAAGTAACGATGGTGGAGCAAATTATTTGCCTGTAGGTGGGTATGTTGGAGGATTGCCATTGATGCATGTCGATTTACAGGAATTCAAGGTGTATAAAACATCACCTACAACTGAAGAGTTTTGGTTTAGCAGCGATGGAGGAATCAATTATTCCACCGATTGGTGCACTTCGCATGAGTCTAGAACCAGTGGTGTGTATGCGTCTAATTTCTGGGGACTTGATCAAGGTTGGAACGATGATATCATTGTTGGAGGTCGCTATCATAATGGAAATGCGGCATATTCAGCCACGTTCGACACGGGTCTATTCTTGGCAATTGGTGGTGGCGAAGCTCCAACGGGTTATATTAATTACAGTCCCGAACGCAAGACGTATTTCTCGGATATTGGTGGTAGAAAAATTCCAGTTTTACAAGACGAGAATGTTGGTTCGTTTTCCATGTCGCTTTCACCCAATGAAAGTTATTACGACAATGCCAGTTCACGCATACTTTTCGATTGGAATTATTGGAATGTTGCATACATGGGCAAAGAAAATGTCTTATACAAAAGTACCGATGGCGGTTCATCCTTTGGTCCCTTGTTTACATTTGGAAACAATATCGCTTCTTCAGTTTATTGGATCGAGCAAAGTCATGCAGATCCGCTTGTTTTCTATGTTCAGCAGGTAGTTTCAAACATCTCCAAATTATGGAAAACGACCGATGGGGGAATCACTTTTTCGGAAGTTTCCTTGCCCCAAAACAGAAGGGAATTGTACTTCAGTTTGAGTCACACCAATGCGCAAGAATTATGGCTGGGATACACCGCCGGAACCAACGGTAATAAAGTGTACACAACACAAAACGGTGGACAAACATGGAGCAATTTAACCACTACAGCACTTAATGGATTGTCCATAAAATCGATTGCGCATCAAGCCGGAACCAATGGTGGAGTTTACATTGCTACACGAAACAATGCCGTGTATTATCGTTCTTTGAATTTGAGCGATTGGCAAGTTGTCGGCTCGGGACTTCCAGCATCGATGTATCCATTGCGCTTGATGCCTTTTTATCAAAAAAATAAATTGCGTTTGGGTACTTGGCAATTGGGTATTTGGGAAACCGATCTGGTCGAAAGTTCATCGGTGGTTCCCGATTTCTCTGCCGATTTTAAAACATATACTTGTCCAGGCGATACCGTTTGGTTAGTGAACCATTCGGTATGCGATTCATCAGCTACATTGCTTTGGAGTTTTCCGGGAGCCAATCCAGCCACATCCTCTCAACTTGCTCCAAAAGTTACGTATGCGCAATCGGGAACATACGAAGTGACGCTTACGGTTTCTCAAAATGGGCAGAGTTATTCAATCACGAAAACACAATTCATAGCAGCTGCCTTGCCAGGTTCTATCCCACTTGTGGAAGATTTTGAAGTTGGCAGTTTGCCCGCCGATTGGAAATACATGGATTTGGGTAATGACGGAAATAATTGGGTCGTAAGCGATTTGGCAAGCAGTTATTCGCAAGGGAATTCATGTGCGCTTTTCGATAATTATTACATCGATGCAGCAGGTAGTCGCGACCGCATTTTAACCAAGAAACTCGATTTCTCGAATGCCGATGGTGTTATGGTTTCATTTGATGTGGCTTATTCGCAATATGCCGATAATTATTCCGACACCTTGGCGGTTTTGGTTTCGACCGATTGTGCTCAAACGTTCAGTGAATCGTATGTGAAAGGCGGCGATGAGTTGGCAACAGCCCCCGATTTTACAGCAGATCGATTTGTTCCCACAGCATCGCAATGGCGAAGAGATTCGGTTATATTGTGGAATGTAAATGGCTTGAGTGATGTGATTATTGCGTTTGAAAATCGTGGTCGTTATGGACAAGCTTTATATGTCGATAAAATCAACATCCGAAGTTTAAATGTTTCTCAAATTCCCCTGGTAAATGATGTGAAATTGGATGTTTTCCCTAATCCTGCGAGCGATCAAATTACCTGTGTTTTAAAAGGAAATGCTTCAGGCTATTCTCAAGCGGAAATCATTGATGCGCAAGGAAAAATCTGTATGGCTTTTGAATGCAATGCATCCGAAAATCAGGTTAATATTCAAGTTTTGCCAGCGGGAGTTTATTTCATTCGTATCAAAGGGAAGAATGGAATGCTTCAAACCCGATTTGTGAAGCAGTGATTTTTATTTCTACTTAAAGTGTATTTCAACAAACATCTTTTATATTTGAAGAATGAAAAAGACATCTATATTTTCAATTGTTGCACTGCTAGCAAGTAATGCCTTTGTATTTGGACAAAGTAATACCGTAAGTTCTGGAGGTAATGCCAGTTCTTCTTCGGGAAGTGTTTCCTATTCGATTGGTCAGGTGGTTTACACTTCAGCCGAGGGCGATAATGGAAGTATCAATCAAGGTGTTCAACAACCCTATTCCGTTGATGTTATTACTGGAATAGAACATCCCGAAATTGATTTAAGCGTTTTCCCAAACCCAACCCAAGGACAAATTACCCTCAACATTGCCTTGGATAGAACCGAATCGTATTCATGCAGTTTGTTTGATGCAACGGGCCGTTTGGTTTTCTCACAAGATAAACTTAACCCAGCCACAATCATTTCCTTGGAAACTTTTGCCGTTGGAACCTATACACTTTCTGTTTCCAAAGAAAAGGAAGTTGTGAAGAGTTTTCGTGTTGTAAGAGCTTACTAGAAACCTGGGGATGAATCCCCAGGATGCCAGTGGTTTCTCAAGTGGCACATCCTGAAAAATTTTTACACCGAGGCTTTTTCAGACCTCTATCCCCCGACCAACTTGCCACTATGTGGTTTCTCCACCAAGAGAGCACTTAGTGGCATGAAGATAATATTTTGTTCTGAAGTTTCTTCCAATTAGCGAAATATAAATATAAGCACATCAGCATATCCATAACATCAGCCTTTAGACTTGCACTAGTTTTTTAGTTGATATATCTTGACTAAAAATAAACAAGGAAACGGGGTGAACTATTTCATCAGCTAGGTCTTTAAATCCCTATAGTGTGTATGAGTCCCCGTTTCCTTTAACCATGTTGCCAGGAA
>CAXNGM010000344.1:0-3217 GCA_964201695.1 Bacteroidia bacterium
TCGTTGAGTTTCTTCCAAACCTCTTCGTTTAGTTTATCACGATCGGCATGCGAAAAAATGCTCGAAATGATACTTTGCTCCTCTGAAACATGCAAAAGGTAAATTTCACCTTTGAATGCTTTCGACATTTCTTCGGCATGGTTTAATGCGATCAGACTCTGTGATGAAAAGTCGATTGGAACTAGTAGTATTTTTTTTGTAGTGTTCATTCGGATTGTTTACTTTGAATCGCACAAAACTAATCAAACAATCGTGAAGACTCTACCTAGTTCTGAATTGGTTATTAACCCCGAAGGAAGTATTTATCATCTTCAACTTTTCCCCGATCAACTTGCTGACATTGTTATCGTTGTAGGTGATCAAGCTCGTGTTCCAACGATCTCTAAGTTCTTCGATTCTGTTGAATGTCGTATTCAAAATCGTGAATTCGTAACGCATACAGGTTCGTATCGCGGCAAAAGAATCTCTGTAATCTCGACAGGAATTGGCACTGATAATTTGGATATTGTGATGAATGAGATGGATGCACTTGTGAATATCGACCTCAAAACACGCACAATCAAACCTGATTTAAAGTCGCTCAATGTTGTTCGAATAGGAACTTCAGGAACAATTATTAAAGAAATTCCGGTTGGAAGTTTTGTGGCGAGTTCGCACGGATTGGGATTTGATGGCTTATTACATTTTTATCAGTTTCATGAAAATGAACGCGAACAAATTCTGTTGAATGCTATTTTAAAACAACTGCAATTACCCGATTCAATAAATCGACCTTACATTGTTGAAGCCGACCCCACATTACTAGCTAAGGTGAGTCCAGGATGTGTTATTGGGATTACAGCTACAGCTTGTGGTTTTTACGGACCTCAAGGCAGAACGCTCCGACTGACACCTGCCATTCCCGATTTAAACGAACGCATGATGGGATTTTCTTCCGGCGATTTGAGGATTTCTAATTTTGAAATGGAAACTTCTGCATTGTATGGATTGTCAAGGCTAATGGGACATCGAGCAGCGACTGTTTGTGCAATTATCGCGAATCGTGCAACACTCGATTATGCTGAAGACCATAAAGCGATGATCGATCAATTGGTTGTAAATGTATTGGATCAATTAAGTGCGTAATGGAACAGCAAAACGATAAATCACTGAGAGCCATGATATTGTTGTTGGAAGATCCCGACGATCATGTGTTTACAGAAATTCGAGGGCAGCTTTTGTCTATGGGAAACGATGTAATTCCCGCCTTAGAAAATATCTGGGAATCGACGTTCAACAATACCTTACAATCGCGTATAGAGGATATTATTCAAAAGATACAATTCAACTCAACCTCCGAGGAACTAAAACTTTGGGCAGCCACGGGTGGAATTGATTTGTTGCAAGGAACGATTTTAATAGCCCGTTATCAATATCCCGATTTGGACGAAGAGCATATTCGAAATCAAATTGAGTTGATTCGGAAGGACGTATGGTTGGAGCTGAATCCGAATCTAACTGCCTTCGAAAAGGTTAGGGTGATCAATCACATACTTTTTGATGTCTATCATTTCACAGGAAATACAAGCAATTACCACGCTCCACAAAACTCATATATTAATAATGTACTGGAGAGCCACCGTGGAAATCCATTGCTTTTAAGCATTTTGTATTCCTGCATAGCTCAAGGATTGAACATTCCAATTTATGGGGTAAATCTGCCCGAGCATTTTATTTTGGCGTACCGCGATGAATTTTTAATTCGCGATTCGGACGATGAAGAAGAGCCCATTTTATTTTACATAAATCCATTTAGCAAAGGAGCTGTTTTTAGTCGACGCGAAATTGACACCTTTTTAAAGCAACTAAAACTCGAACCCAATCGAATATTTTATGAAAGTTGCAGCAATGTGGAAATCATTAAGCGGCAAATCCGAAATTTAATTACAGCTTACGAAAAACTTGGCTATCCAAATAAAGTCATCGATTTTAAAGAGCTTTTGAACACCATTAATTATCACGCCGATTCTTCTTATTAACCGACTTGGGTAGTTTTAACAATTGACCGGGTCTAAATTTTCTCTTCATTCTAGAATAGGGCACTTCAGGTTCAGGTTCCTTTTTAATTTCCCAAACCCAACCATTTGAAATAGATAATTGACGGTAGAATTGCAACGCGCCTTCGTTTAACGATGAAGTAGGAATAGCAATTAAAGTAGCTAATTCGGTCCAGTTTGTAGTATATCCAAACATCTCAATATCGCGAATAGCAAAACTCAATCGCTCGAGATGTTGTTTCCTCTTCATCTCTAATTGAATACTATCGGAAGTAATACCTGTAATTCTTCCTCGATGCGGTAAAAAAGAGGTGTCGTTTTTCAATTTAAAAATCAATCCTTTGTTCACCAAAAAGACAGGCCGACGTTTTTTTTTCGGATGGTGAAATTGAAGCCGATACATTGAATAACTCGCCGTTGAATTTAAGCGATCGGCATCTTCCAAAAGGAAACCATACGTATCAGCATATGGAATTTCATATTCGTGTTTATCGTTTGGGTCTAGCGTTCTAAAAACAATGATTGAATCGTTTACTTGCAGAATATAACAATCCAAAAAACCATCTTCGTTTCTTAAGAAAATCTGATCCTGAGCAGAAACATTGCTCTGAATAAAGAAAAAAACAACCAAAAGAAATAGTCGAAAATCGCGAATCATAAAACTTCATACAAAGGTAATCGGAATACTATAAAGACATTGTATTTTCGTTGACTAGAAAATCACGTATGTCCTCACAAATTCTCGATTCATCCCAATCGCATCAAAAACTTCAACGCATTGCCCTCGAAATTTTAGAAAGAACAAGTTCGCGCGAACACATCCTTCTAGCGGGAATTCAATCGAGTGGGTTTGCGTTGGCTAAAATAATTGCTGGTTATCTGAATAATTTTTCTGGGAAGCACTTTACTGTTTATTCAGTTCAAATTAACAAACCCAATCCACTCGAAAACGAAGTAAAAACCGACATTGATTCGGAGCTTTTAACAGGAGCAACATTGATATTAATTGACGATGTTCAAAATTCGGGGCGTACACTCGCGTATGCATTGAAACACTTTTTGAACTACCCGGTTTTGTCAATACAAACTTGCGTGTTGGTAGATCGACGCCATAATTTTTTCCCTGTAAAAGCAGATTATATTGGACTTTCCCTATCTACAACTTTGCAAGAGCATGTTCA
>CAXNGM010000345.1:0-3211 GCA_964201695.1 Bacteroidia bacterium
AAAATATTAGCGTTGATATGGGTAATTTATCTACAGGTATTTATTTGTTCAGTGTAGGAGAAAATGTGAAACAAACATTTAAAGTAATAAAGGAATAAGCCAGCCCTTATCAGTGGCTTCGCAAAGTGCGGGTATTTAAGCTACTTTGAATCATCCGTTTTGTTTGGTGCATTCGTTTAATCTGAAGCATTGTGTTCAATAATTCCGCACATCGCAAAGCCACGAAACGATGAATGTGGACGAGTTTAAGATCAACATCGCATTCACTAGACGCCTTGTCGGAACTGAAAATCGCAGCTTTTATTTATAACTATGAACAAGTTAAAAACATGCAGCAAGCCATCAGGCATTTGGAATAAATTTTTAATAAATGGGATCTACAATCTTGTAAATCTTCTCGGTCCATTTCATATATTCTTTTCCTGAAGGGTGAAGTTCATCGCTTGTTACCAATGAAACATCGCTAAGTGCTAATCGTGAACCAGGAGTAATGTCAACGTAATGAACACCTTTTTGTAAACTTATTTCCCGATTAATGGTATTGTAATCATCAATTTCTTTAGCTATTTCCCCAATATTTCGATCCTTGGCAAATGGTGTAGCGCCCCAATCGGGAATGGAAACAACCACTACATGATGTGCGACATTTCCCGAAAATGCAATTGCTTGATTTAAAAGATCTAAAAATTCGGTGGCATAAACTTCTTTTGAATAACCACGGTATTGGTTGTTTACACCAATTAGTAAAGAAACGAGATCGAATGTTCCTTGAGGATTTTCAATTTTTATGGCAGAGATTAATTCATCGGTTGTCCAACCCGTAGTAGCGATAATTTGTGGCTTGCTAAATGGTTTATCTGCGTTGTTCAGCATTTCAACCAATTGCATCGGCCAACATTCGTTCTCAGGAACTGCCTCTCCAATGGTATATGAATCGCCCAAGGCAAGGAAGCTATGTTTCTTTTCTTTGGAAGTATTATTCATCAAAAAGCGATAGTGAAAAATTTAAAGTTCTTTACGCATTCGTGCAACGGGAATGTTCAGCTGCTCGCGGTATTTTGCCACCGTGCGTCGTGCAATGTTGTATCCTTTCTCGCGAAGTACTTGCGCAAGTTTATCGTCGGTCACTGGATTGTGTTTGTCTTCTGCAGCAACACATTCTTCAAGAATTTTCTTCACCTCACGCGTCGAAACTTCTTCGCCGGTATCGGTTGACAAAGATTCTGAGAAGAAGGATTTAAGTAAAAACGTACCAAAAGATGTTTGAATATACTTACTGTTTGCAACTCGTGAGATCGTTGAAATATCCATGAACACCTTTTCAGCAATGTCTTTCAAAATCATTGGACGAAGTTTGGTTTCATCAGCAGTTGAAAAATAATCATACTGATATTCCAAAATGGTCTGCATTGTAAGCATTAACGTTTGTTGCCGTTGCTTTATCGCATCAATGAACCAACGAGCGGAATCAATTTTCTGCTTTACAAATACTACGGCATCGCGTTGTTCTTTGCTTGAATTTTTTTGCGATTTGCTGTAATGAACCAGCATTTCTTGGTAGGTCTTACTAATTTTTAAGTCAGGCGCGTTTCTTGAATTGAGTTGAAGCTCCAAAACACCTTCATTGTTAGTAAGTATAAAGTCTGGAATGATGTGTTGTGTGCTTTTCGCCGACTCACTTTGAGAATTTCCTGGTCTTGGGTTGAGTCTCAGAATTTCTTTGATTGCCGCTTTTAATTCATCGTCTGTTAGCTCCAGTTTTTTAGCAATCTTATCGTAATGCTTGCGCGAAATTTCTTCCATGCAATCACGTAAAATTACCGCTGCGGTTTTTAATTCTACGGTTTGATATTCTTTCCGGCGCAACTGAATGAGTAAACACTCTTGTAAATCTCTTGCTCCAATTCCAGGTGGATCCAATTCTTGAACTTCTTTCAATAATCGAATCACATGTTCTTCGGAAGTTAAAATGTTCTGAGAAAATGCAAGGTCATCAACAATTGAACTGATGTCTCTTCGTAAATATCCATCTTCATCGATGTTTCCTATCAGGTATTCTGCAATGGGAAATTCTTCAGCTTTAATATTACGAAGCGCAAGTTGGCTGATTAGCTGCTCTTGAAATCCTTGTCCACCTGCAAAAGGAACTTCTTTGCGTTCATCGTCGGGACTGTAATTGTTCGCCGCCATTTTATACGCAGGCGTTTCGTCATCATCGATATAAGCACTTAAGTCGAAATCTTCCCGGTTTTGATCAGCATGCGCTTCTTCTTCGCCATCGTTCGAATCGCCAAATGGATCGTCCGTATTGGGTTCATCCGAAGAATCGTCTTTGTCGGCGCCTTCTTCAAGCGCAGGATTAATCTCGAGTTCTTCCTTAATTCGTTGTTCCAAAGCAACGGTCGGAACCTGCAACAATTTCATCAATTGAATTTGTTGGGGAGAAAGTTTTTGTAAGAGTTTTTGTTGTAAACCTTGCTTGAGCATCGTACTGCAATGTTAATGAATTTTAATAAAAATTAGGTTCGGCTGTTTCAGAATCATGGGCTATTCTTGATTCATTTTTTCAAACGCTTCAATTTATATGTTGTTTCATTGTTTGTAAAATTCTTGAGTCCGTTTTATGATATCCATTTCAATTTAATTTCACGGAATCTTTTTGTAATGTGTTTGCGTATACCTTGTTGATGAATTTTTCGCTATCAAATACAAGCAAATCAGTATTCAATTTATCACTCATTGCATTGATAATTATTGTCTTGCTTTCATCTTCTTTCAAATCACCGAATAGGAAAGTAGCTGAGGAATACACGCAAAATCTAACATATACCGTTTATGTGAGCGGGAGTAAACGCGGAACTTTGCATGCTCAGCTAACTCGAGCTTCTGATAAGTCATTTAAAATCCGCCTCGAAACCAATATCCATTTCCCTTTTACCAATGTATTGTCACTTATTCAAGTGAATTACACTGCTTCAGGACTAGAAAGTGCATCTTCTTTCAAGAAAGTAAATAACCATGTAAATGAACGAATCAGTTTGCAAAAGACAAATGGAGGATACATTCTCACCAACGATGCAGGACAAAAAAACCGAATTATAACCCAGATTCCATTTAGTGTTGGACGATTATATCACCACGAGCCCCTTGGAATGAAAGAACTTTTTTCGGAGCGTTTGGGCGCATTTGTTCCAATAAAAAATCTCCGAGA
>CAXNGM010000346.1:0-3206 GCA_964201695.1 Bacteroidia bacterium
ATTCGGGATGCTTTACAGTTGATTAAAGAAAATCATGGTGTTGAAATAGACATTGATAATATTCCTTTAGACGATCTGAAAACCTATGAGTTATACCAGCGAGGTGAAACCAATGGTACGTTTCAGTTTGAGTCGGATGGAATGAAGAAACATTTGCGCGATTTGAAACCCGATAAGTTTGAGGATTTGATTGCGATGAATGCATTGTATCGACCAGGTCCAATGGAATATATTCCCAACTATATCAAACGGAAGCATGGTACAGAAGCGGTGAGCTATGATGTTCCGGAGATGGAAGAGTATTTGAAAGAAACATACGGGATTACGGTATATCAGGAACAGGTGATGTTGCTTTCTCAGAAGTTGGCTGGATTTACAAAAGGGATGGCCGATAAACTTCGAAAAGCGATGGGGAAGAAGGACAGGCAGACTCTGGACGAATTAAAGCCGAAGTTTATTTCAGGCGCCAATGATAAAGGATTGGATCCAAGTAAATTGGAAAAGATTTGGTCCGACTGGGAATCCTTTGCTGCTTATGCGTTTAATAAATCACATTCAACGTGTTATGCATTTGTTGCATTTCAAACAGCTTATTTAAAATCGCATTATCCAGCCGAATATATGGCAGCCAATCTGACTAATAATTTGAGCAACATGGATAAAATTACCTTCTTTATGGAGGAGTGTAAACGCATGGGTTTAACTGTTTTGGGGCCTGATGTAAATGAGTCGAAATTGAAGTTCTCGGTGAATCTGAAAGGACAAATTCGGTTTGGATTAGCTGCTGTAAAGGGAGTAGGGGAAGCGGCCGTTGAAAGTTTAATCACTGAACGTTCAGGCAAAGGCAATTATTCAAGCATTTTTGATTTTGTGAAACGAGTGAATTTACGTTCTGTAAGTAAATCAACGATGGAGCGCATGGCTACCGCAGGTGCATTTGATGATTTTGTTGATGCTAATCGCGCAGTTTTCTTTACTCCGGAAACGATTGGTAAACCCGCGTTTTTAGAAACGGTTGTGCGCTTTGGGCAGAGTGTTCAAGAAGGGAAGAATCATGCAGCCAATAGTCTTTTCGGTGATTCATCGGACGAGATATCCATTCCTGAACCCAATATCCCGAAAATTGAGCCATGGCATGTTTTGGAAATGCTTGAAAAAGAGAAAGAGGTTGTTGGAATTTATCTCTCGGGACATCCACTCGATGATTATAGAATGGAAATGAAAAACTTCAATTTTATTCCCATGGTCGATCTCGATAATTTAGAGCGATTCAGAAATAAGAATGAAAATAAAAGTGGTGGAATTGTAAAACTAGCGAATCATCGTATTACTAAGAATGGGAAGCCTTTTGGGAGTTTTGTGATTGAGGATTTTTCAGGTACACATGAATTTGTTCTATTTTCAGATAAATATTTAAAATTCAAACATTACTTAGAGCAGGGCAATATCATGTATATGAACTGGTCCACCAAAAAAAGTTACCGAGATCCAGATGCTTTAGAAATTGAAATTAATTCGATGGGTGTATTAGCCGATTTAAAAGATAAATACACTCAAATTACGTTGCAAGTTTTAGAAAACGAAATTTCAGAAAAATTTGTGAATGAATTGTTGGCTGTTTTTGAAAAGCATCCTGGCAAAAGCGCTCTTCGCATGATAATTATGACAGTAGATCCAGCTCATTCTGTTCAAACACTATCATCAATGCGTGTTGATACGAATTCCGATTTCTTGAAAGAATTAGGACAGTTAATTGGTGATCGGTACAAGTTGAATTAATCTCCAATCAATTGACGAATTAATTTTGCTAAATACTTGATAGTTTTCAAATATTTATTTAAAGGATCTCAACTTCTCCAGATTTCTTTTGATTACCTTGAATGCATGCTGGTGCATGAGCAGCTGGTTTTGAAAGTGTTTCTTTATGGGGATTTTTTATTTTGAGTAAAGAGATTGAAAAATAAAAAAAATCATTAATGTTTTGATTTGAAAGTATATCGAATCAGGATTAATTAATTGAACAATATGATTTTATTAACTTCCTTAACTCGATTTCATTATTGGGAAAATGGGAATAAAAATTAGTCATTTCTCTCAAATTATTAATTTTTGAATATAAACATTTGTATTCAAAATACCAGGCATAATAATATCTGTTTCTCAAGATATACGCATGATTCATTGGGTATTGAAAACGATCATGTTGAAATTTGTTTGCTGAAACAATGATTGAATTTAATTGCTTTTGTGCTGAAGAGTATATTGCAACTTTTTCTGATTTTGAAATTCCCTGAGCATTGCTCTCCATATTTTTAAATAGTTTATAAAGAGATTCATGTGTTTCTTTTTGTTTTATAAAATCGGCGATTAATTCAGGATGATATTTTCGAACGAAGAATTCTCCTGCAATATTTCCAAGGAAATCACCAAAGCTTTCTTCGGAAGAGTAGGGGATTTTTAGTTTCTTTTGATTACTATGAACATGAGCCATTTCATGCAAAACAATAAAAATGATGGCTTCATGAGGATAATTTAATAGTTGATGCGTTAATCGAACTGCGCTATTTCCTGATGTTCGGTAAATCATAGCATCCAAACCAGCATTAGTAATAGAATCTGCCGCCAACTTTGCCGCGAATGCATCTGTACCAAAAAATTGAAACGCATCGGTATTTGGAGGAAGCAAAATACTATCAGCACGTGAAACATACAAATAAGTATTTGGTTGTTCAACTAATTGCCATTGGGTGTAAAAATGATGATGTAGTTTTAATTTTAATTCTCTGAGACCAAAATGTTCTAGTTCACGAATGAGTTTTAAACTATTGATTTCATTCGGAGTTAATTCATTTATTACTGTCTTGTTCTGTGAAAATGAATGTGTTTGATTTAGGAATAAAATGAAGAATAAAATGTAAACGAATGGATAAAAGCTCGATTTTCTCTGTTCATTTTTATTTGTACTGAAAACCATTTCACCTATATTATTCATTCCGAAACAAGTTCGTTAACACGTTTAATAAAGAAATCAATGTCATCTTGGGTAGTATCGAAAGAACACATTAAACGTACTTCATTGATGAATTCATTCCATACATAAAATGGAAATTCTTCCTGTAAAACTTCGGCTACACCTTCAGGGAAAATTGCAAATACAGCATTTACTTGAACTGGTTTTGTAATTTCAACTTTACCGGTTGAAAGCA
>CAXNGM010000347.1:0-3195 GCA_964201695.1 Bacteroidia bacterium
CTGTTGAATTAGCGCGTGAAAATGCCCGCGAAGCCGGTGTTGAAGGGGATATTCAATTTGAGAATCTGCCATTCGAAAAACACGTCAACCCCGGGAAACGCTCGTTTTTGTTTTTAAATCCACCTTATGGAGAACGCATGCAGCCTGAAGACATTGATGCACTTTACGGTATGATTGGCAGTACGCTTAAGCATACTTATGGTGGTTCCGAAGCGTGGATTTTTACTTCAAACCAAGATGCATTGAATAAAATTGGACTTCGTCCATCTCGAAAAATCAAATTGTTTAATGTGCCGCTTGAGTGCCGCTTAGTTCGTTATGAAATGTATGACGGTAGTAAAAAGGCAAGTAAAAATCAAGCAGTGTAATTTTTTTTAGCGTTTACAACTTGATTTTGAATCAATTGATTTTTTTATTGAACGCATTAAAATATCACCGAAACAAGTAGTATTTTTATAATACAAGTTGTTGTTAAACTTTATTTTTCTCCTAAATGGATGGGCGAAATTAATTTAATTCCCAATAAATGAATGGATTATATTAATTTATTGGTGATAGATATTTTTTTAATTTGCATGCAGAAGCTTTCAAGGTTTCTTGTATTTTTATCGCATCAACAATTTAATTTAATGAAAACAGGTACTATTAAATTCTTTAACGCAACCAAAGGTTTCGGTTTCGTTAAAGTGGACAATTCCGACCAAGAGGTTTTTGTTCATGTAACAGGTCTAATTGATCAAGTTAACGAAGGAGACAATGTTTCTTTCGACGTAATCGAAGGCCGCAAAGGTTTGAATGCAATCAACGTGAAAAAGATCTAATCTGATATCATACTTGAACATCTTTGCCTTTAAAACCTCCGCTCTAGAGCGGAGGTTTTTTTTTAACTGAAATGAAATCTTCTTGCAATCATTACGTTAGTTGTTTCAATCAATTTTCTTTATTTGCATAAATCATAAGCTAAGT
Source organism: Bacteroidia bacterium (assembly GCA_964201695.1). Taxonomy (GTDB): domain Bacteria; phylum Bacteroidota; class Bacteroidia; order M30B66; family M30B66; genus CALQRR01. The sequence goes on from CAXNGM010000347.1 coordinate 967, forward strand.
ATGAACATTAAATTCCTTTCTCTATTTGCATTTTCTTTTTTCTCTTTGACCGTTCTAGCCCAACGAAATGCGAATAAAGAAACCGAAAAGCTCGATTATCTCTTGTATTATCTGAACAATAATTATGTAGATACTGTGAGCTCGCATCAAATTGTTGAGGAAGGAATTCGAGCCATGTTAAAAGAACTCGATCCGCATTCCGTTTATATTTCCAAAGAAGAGCTGAAAGAAATGGAAGAGCCGCTCGTTGGGAATTTTGATGGAGTTGGAATACAATTCAATATTTTAGAAGATACCATTGTTGTAGTAAATACCATTGTTGGTGGCCCTTCCGAAAAGTTGGGGATTCTTGCTGGTGATAAAATCGTTATGATTGAAAGTGAGATTATGGCTGGTATAAAAATTAAAAACAAAGATGTAATTAGCCGTTTAAGAGGACCAAGAGGTACTGTTGTTAAAGTGAGTATTTTTAGAAAAGGAGTGAAAAACCTTATTGAATACAGCATCACACGCGATAAAATTCCTCTTACGAGTATCGATGCTACGTATATGGCTGATCCGGAAACGGGATACATTAAACTTAGTCGTTTTAGCGCCACTTCGGGTACAGAATTTCTTACTAGTCTCGAAAAGCTGAAAAAATCGGGAATGAAAAACCTCATTATCGACTTAACTGGAAATGGTGGAGGATACCTTCAAACCGCCATCGATATTGCCGATCAAGTATTAACAGAAAATAATTTGGTTGTTTATACCAAAGGGAGAAAGCCAGGTTCTAAAACCGATTATACATCTACTGATGTAGGGATTTTTGAAAAGGGTAAACTCATTGTTCTTATAGACGAGGGTTCTGCTTCTGCTTCTGAAATTGTTTCAGGCGCAATTCAAGATTTGGATAGAGGTTTAATTATTGGTCGTCGTTCGTTTGGAAAAGGACTCGTGCAAAATTCCTTCCCATTCCCTGATGGTTCAGCAATGCGTTTAACAACCGCACGCTATTACACTCCTTCCGGTAGATGTATTCAGAAGCCCTATGAAAAAGGAGTTGATGATTATTACGAAGACCTAAACAAACGATTTAAACATGGTGAATTCACCAATCGTGATAGTATTTCCTTTGCCGATTCTCTTAAATTTTACACCCTTGGCAAACGATTGGTTTATGGAGGTGGAGGCATTATGCCCGATTTATTTATTCCTCTTGATACAAGTGAGAACTCTAAGTACTTAACAGATGTTTATCGCAAAGGGATATTTAATACGTTCGCATTGAAATACGTAGACCAAAATAGAGAAAGTATCCGCAAGCAATTCCCTGATTTTAAATCGTATAAATCAGAATTCAAAGTTTCTGATGTATTATTAAATGATTTCATCACTGCCGCTGAGGTAGAAGAGATCAAACCAAACGATGCTGATATTAATACATCTGGAGATTTTATTCGTCGTCAGTTGCGCGCTATCATTGCAAACCAGATTTGGGGAATCAGCGAGTTTTACGAATGTATTAACGAAAGTAATCCCATCGTAAAAGAAGCGTTAATTCAAATGAAATCGGATAATTTTAAGAAATTGAGGTTGCGTTTTTGAAGATTTATTTTAAGAAATCTCTAATGTTTACTTTTTTCGCGCAATGCTAATTCCGTCCCTTATTGGCAGTAATACAACTTCAACTCGGGTGTCCGATGCAATTTTTTTGTTGAAAGCTTGGATTAACAGAGTGTCTTCGTCATTCGCTTTCACTGGTTCAATGACTTTTCCACTCCAGAGTACATTGTCGGTAATAATTATTCCACCTGGTTTCACGCGATCTATTATCAAGTCGTAATATGCTGCATAGCCCGATTTATCGGCGTCGATAAAAACAATATCGAATTCACCTGTAATTGAAGGAATCACCAAGCGCGCATCGCCAATGTATGTGTGAATTTTATTGGTCATTTTAGCTTCATCAATAAAACGATTTACAAATGCATCGCGTTCAGGATTGTTGTCGATGGTATGTAAGATACCTCCTTCAGCCAATCCTTCTGCCAAACAAATGGCAGAGTAGCCGGTGTATGTGCCAATTTCAAGGATGCATTTCGGACGTGTTAAATGACTCAACAAGCTCAATAATCGACCTTGTAAATGACCAGAAAGCATTCTCGATTGCATCATTTTAAGATGTGTTTCTCGATTTAGTTTCTTTAAAATCTCGGGTTCTTCGCTGCTATGTGCATTCGCATA
>CAXNGM010000348.1:0-3183 GCA_964201695.1 Bacteroidia bacterium
CTATTGCATCGGTTTTCGACAATTACAAAGCCCTTATCGCTCAACGAATAGGTTGCTTTAGTGCAGAAACATCCGCGTTGAAAGGATTGAGGAAAGGAGGCAATCTCGAACCACGTTCCCGCATAACGCTCCAAATCAACATAGGGAACAGCTTGAAGTTCTTGGGCATGCATTTCTTTTGGAAAACATAAAAACATGAGTAGTAATATCAAACTGAATCTTAAAAATGAACTGAATTTATATGTGAATTTCATTGAATTGTAAAAAGTAAAATGAAATTTCTTGTATAAGATTGATTCAGCGCCTTCACTAACATATTGAGTTAAATCAATAGTGCTAATCCAAAGATTATTCTCAAGAATATAAGCTCTTAGATTCTCTTCTTCTTGTTCTTTGAATTGCTTTGTTTTTTCAATTTTTGAGCCTGACTGCGAGCTTTTGCTAAGGTAACTGGAGATTGAGTGGATAACTGCTCCATTCCTAACTTGGCTCTTTCCTGAAATGACATCATATAGTTCGTTTTTGAGTTGCTCTTGCATTAAAGTAAAGGTATGTAAAGAATCAAATTCATCCCTGAATCCTAACTGAAGCGAATTTAGTTGACAAGTAGATTCCGGAAACTAAAAATCATTTGATGTTTTTTATCTTAATCACAAACCCCAAAAATGGTTTCGAACTTTAGGTTAAATGAATTAGAAATAGATTTGCCTCTATGGTTTATCGACGAATACAAAGGTAGAATTAGTTAAATTTCATTCTATGATATTTCTCAGTTTATCATCTTTTAATAAAGATTTAAGTTGGTGTTTAATGGAATTATTTCAATTAATTCGCAGAACCTATATTGTATAATTGAATTTCATGTCCAAATACATACTCGCAATTGATCAAGGAACAACATCAACAAGGTGTATGCTATTCAATAAATCAGGCGATTCAATCGCAACTGCTCAACAAGAAATTAAGCAGTCTTTCCCATTTCCTGGTTGGGTGGAACACGATCCACTCGAAATTTGGGAAAGTGTAAAGTCCACGTACAATCAAGTCTTGAAAAGTGCAGGAATCGATGCAAGTCAAATTGCAAGTATTGGTATTACCAATCAACGCGAAACAACGGTATTGTGGAATCGAACTACGGGTTTGCCAGTTTATCCGGCCATTGTTTGGCAAAGTAGGCAGTCGGACTCAATTTGCAATCGTTTAAAAGCAGCTGGATTTGAGAATATTATTTCAGAGAAAACCGGACTTGTTGTGGATACCTATTTCTCAGCAAGTAAAATTGCGTGGATTTTAGAAAATGTTGAAGAAGCACGTATTCAAGCTGAATCTGGAAATCTTGCATTTGGAACTATTGACACCTGGATACTATGGAATTTAACCGAAGGGAAAGTGCATGCTACCGATTTCAGCAATGCCTCGCGAACATTACTTTTTAATATTCAAACCCATTCTTGGGACGCAGAACTATTAAGCATTTTCGGAATTCCATCATCCATATTGCCCGAAGTAAAAGACAGTTCGGGATATTTTGGAACCACATCAAGGAATGTTCTAGGAGCTGAAATTTCCATTAACGGAATTGCCGGAGATCAGCAAGCGGCCTTGTTTGGGCAAGGATGCATTCAGCCAGGAATGGCGAAAAATACCTATGGAACGGGTTGTTTTATGTTAATCACTACGGGGAATAAACGTGTCGTTTCGAAACACGGAATGCTTACAACCATTGCTTGGGGAATTGGTGGAGAGATCACCTATGCGCTCGAAGGAAGTGTGTTTGTGGCAGGATCGGCCATTCAATGGCTGCGCGATGGATTGAAAATTATCGATTATGCTTCACAAGCGGAAGAAATTGCAAGCGAGGTAGACGATTGTGGAGGTGTGTATTTTGTGCCCGCCTTTGTTGGTTTAGGTGCGCCATATTGGAATTCGGAAGCACGCGGTTCGTTCTTTGGATTAACTCGTGGCACCATGCGATCACATATTGTTCGTGCAGCTTTGGAGTCGATGGCTTTTCAAACACGCGATGTTTTTGATGCGATGCAAAATGATGCGGATTTAACATTAACGTCCTTGAGAGTAGACGGTGGAGCAACGGAAAATGCACTCTTGCTTCAATTCCAGAGTGATTTATTGCAGCTGAATGTGGATAAACCGCATAATACAGAATCGACTGCTTTGGGCGCTGCATTATTGGCTGGACTTTCAGTTGGAATTTTTGCAACGATGGAAAATTGCGCTTCGATACGGAAGTCGGAACGAGTTTTTTCGCCTCAAGTATCTCCCGAACAAATCGAGAAAAAATACGCACTTTGGAAAAAGGCCGTTCGGGCAACGCTCGTTTTTCATGTGCATTCCGATGAATGAGATATTTTGTTTTGAAAGACAGAGGATAATCAGGTACTTTTGTAAAAATACGCGCGGATGAAACGTCTCATTTTTCTTATTGTTTCGCTCTTTATCACCCTCAATTCCTTTTCGGAAAATCGGGATAAGAAAGTTCAGGTTGTCTTTTCTCATGCTGTTTTTCAGATGAGCGGAAATAAATCATACGTGGAAACTTATCTCATGGTGAATGGGGCGAGTGTGGTTTTTCGTAAAACTGCTTCGGGGAAATATCAAGGTCAGATTGAAGTGATTTTAACCGTTAGTCAGGGTGATAAAATAACCTTTGCCGATAAATACAATTTGTTGAGTCCCGAAACCGATGATTCACTCAAGATTTCATTCAATTTCATCGATCAGCAGCGCATTCCTTTGATTGAAGGGAATTATGAATTAGGCGTTCGTATTCGCGATTTAAATTCAACTGCAGCTCCCATTGAAGCCACTGAATCGTTAGCCATTCAATTTCCAAAAGATTCTATTATAGTATCTGATATTCAATTAATTGAGTCGTATACCAAAACAGAGACACCCAATAAATTATCTAAAGGTGGATTCGATTTAATTCCGCATATCAGTGAGATTTTCCCGAGGGAAGAAAGTCAGTTGATTTTTTACGGAGAGAATTATCAATCACGTTTGATATTGGGGGAAGGTGATAAGTTTCTCTGTAATTTCTTTTTAAAAGATTTGGGCTCGGGGAAACAACTTCCAGCATATTCTAGTTTTACTTTCTACAATACAGATGACGTAAATGTGTTGATGAAAGAATTCAACATCGAAAACCTTCCCCAAGGAAAG
>CAXNGM010000349.1:0-3176 GCA_964201695.1 Bacteroidia bacterium
ACCAATAATTTTCTCATTATCTTTTTTCTCATCTCCATCGTTAAAGAAAACGAACTGTAAATTTTGTTCTTTTTTGTAATTTAATTGATACCAAATTGAAAGCTGCACCGCATAAGGTTGCATACTACCGGTTAAATCACAAACAATAAGTTTATTTAACCATTTATTTCGATTAAGAACTTTTATTACTACGGTGTCGGTGGTTCCATAAATTTTATCTCGCAATAATCTGCGATAACCTTCTTCAATACTAATACCTTTCTTTTTACACTCTTTAGTAAACATATCCCTTTCAGCTTTTAACCTCTTCTCCTCTTCTAATATCCTTAGTTTTTCTTCTTTTTTACGCTTCTCTATTTCCTTTGTTCCAAGGTAGCTAAAGCTCATGTCAATTTTAGATGTGCCTTTTGTGTAAGCGTATTCAGCAGAAGAATAATTCTTATTATGTTTAAAGTTTACTTGATAGGTATCACCCTTAACTATATAGAATAAAATATTGCCTCTTATATCGGTCGTTCCCTTATAGCTTTTATTACGCTTAATTCCTGAAAGCACTAAAACTTCTCCGCTTAACGGCAAACCTTGAATGTCTTTTAAAGTAAGGTTAACTCTTGCAAAATGTTCTGCATTTTTAGGAGGCAACATTTTTGAATCTTTTATAAAAGTCGTGTCGGGAAGCAGTGTTGCTGTTTGGTCAACTTTGCTAATTTCGGCTAAGTTCATTTCAAATTCTTTTGCTTTGGCAACCATCGTTGCCTCGTAACTTAGAGTTTGTTGTACAAGTCCACTTCGCGGTGATTGAATTTCGTTTTTGTCAGTGTAGTTTGATACAAAAACGTCAAATAAGGTATTGCAAGGAACATTAAAAGAGACCTTTCCTAAAACGTCACTATTTTGGTTATAAGTTGTTCCGTCTAATTTAGTTGATAGAGTTACTTTTTGGTTTGCAAATACACCGCCGTCTATATTTTTTAACTGAATTTCAATGGTCGATTCACATTCTTGGCTTATAGATTCTGAATTTAAAAAAAATATCAAAAGCGAAATCAAAAGTAAAACTTTTGAGAAGCCAAATTTAATTTGAGTTTTCATAATCTTTGGATTTGTTTCTTAACGATCATTCCTTTTAAATATTATAGGTAAACCTGTCTTTTTACTATATCACTTAAAATAATTACTTACATATCATGTCAATGGAAATAGAGGAAAAGCAGCTTGTATTGAGTTCGATATTTCCTGAAAAAATCCAATTCGACGGAAAAAAATGTCGAACTCTTAAAATGAATCAAGTCTTCCTTCTACTTCTCAGTATTGACAAGGGTTCTAGAGGACAAGAAAAAAGGGACAAACTCAAAAATTTGGGTTTGTCCCTTGGGGTGGAGCCGGCGGGAGTCGAACCCGCGTCCAAACAAGGAATTCACACGCTTTCTACATGCTTATTTCCGAATCAATTGTCGGAAGTGGGAAGGGTCGGAACAAACCAGCCCGCTTCTTAGTTCCGATCGATTTCGGCGTATCATCAGAACCCTGATACACCTATCTCAAACTTTACGATGCCTCATCGGGGACGACTTGAGAAAACTTCCCCGGGAGACAACTAGTGTTTACCCATCAGGTAAACAAGGTTAATCCTATCGGATTAAGCTGCTAGTGCGTAGTTGTTTTCGCCAGTTATAGGCGTGCGGATTGTATTTTCGGGTTAACCTCGCAACACCCGGCATGCTTACTTGCCAATTGCACTCGCTGTCAATACCATGACGGCCCCATGTTTTTGAAAGAACTTCAGCAAAGATAAGTCACAAACGTAGCTTTTGGTTTGATTATTTTACATTTTGATAAAGATTCAATTTTTCCTTTGCTCAGCCTTATTACCTTTGCCGCATGAAAACCATCGGTCTAATTCGTGAAGGCAAGAAGCCATTTGATAAACGCGTTGCTTTAACTCCCATTCAGTGCATCGAAGTGATGGAACGATTCTCGGATGTACGAGTTATTGTTCAGCCTTCTGCACACCGATGTATACCCGATTCTGAATATATTGCTGCTGGTATCGAACTATCGGAAGATCTTTCTTCTTGTGATGTTTTATTAGGGATTAAAGAAGTACCCATTGAAGAACTCATTGCGGGTAAAACATATTTGTTCTTTTCCCATACCATCAAAAAACAGCCGCATAACCGCAAGCTTCTTCGCCATATTTTAGAAAACAACATTCGTCTCGTTGATTATGAAACCTTAGTCTGGGAAAATGGAAGTCGCGTATTAGGTTTTGGTCGCTACGCTGGAATTGTAGGCACGCACGAAGGTTTTTTAACCTGGGGGAAAAAGATGAAGCAGTTCGATTTAAAGCCTGCTTGGCAATGCCGCGATTATGCTGAAATGATTGGACAATATCAGCACATTAAGTTGCCTCCTGTTCGCATTGCTTTAACGGGCGATGGTCGTGTGGCGCACGGATGTTTGGAAGTATTGAAGGCATTGAATATTCGCGAAGTAACACCCGAAGAGTTTCTGCATGATTCCTTTGATGTTCCAACGTATGTGCATTTAATGACTGAAGATTTTTATGCGCAAAAAGACGGTCATATTTGGGATAAAGCCGATTTTTATCAAAACCCCGAGAATTACGTTTCCACATTCGGACCCTACACCAAAAGTTGCGATATCATGCTCAATGCAATTTTCTGGAACGAACGAATTCCACGTTTCTTCACGAAAGAAGATATGAAGTCACGCGATTTCAGAATTAAGGTCATTGCCGATATCAGCTGCGACGTGAATGGTTCCATCCCAGCAACTGTGAAAGATACAACCATCGAAGATCCTACATTTGGTTTTCATCCGCTTTCCGAAACCATCGAAGCGCCTTATCTTTCAAATACCATCGATGTTATGGCGGTGAGTAATTTGCCTTGCGAACTTCCATTGGATGCATCCCAAGGATTTGGAGAACATTTAATCAAACACGTTATTGGTGGACTTTTACAATCCGAATTTAGTGCAATGATTAAGCGTTCAACCATTGCTGAAGATGGACATTTAACCGAACGTTTTGCCTATCTGGCCGATTACGTAGCTTAGTTAGTTGTATTTACTGGAGAAAAGACGAAAGCATATTCGCCCGTTTAATCAAATATTCACCTGATTCAGGTCCTTCGTTGAAAATGAGGTCGAAA
>CAXNGM010000350.1:0-3175 GCA_964201695.1 Bacteroidia bacterium
ACCGATTTATACAGCTACGATATTGCAACAGGGTTAACTACCAATTTAACAGAAGGCCGAATGGGTTATGATACCGATCCTTTGTTTTCTTCTCAAAATACATTGGCTTGGTTAAGCATGAAGCGCGATGGGTATGAAGCAGATAAAAACGACATTATTGTTCGTGGAAAAGCGGGCGATATGAACCTAACCGCACGATGGGATGGAACGGTGAAATCGTATCGTTGGGCTGATGATGGAAAGAAAATCTATTTCACTGCTGCTGTCGATGGAACTATGCAATTGTTTGAAGTGGATTATCCTGGTATGACTAAGAAATTACCCGTGGTTGTTCAATTAACCAATGGTGATTTTGATATTTCAGGCATTGTTTCTCAAGTAGGAAATACGCTGCTTCTAAGTCGCACGGACATGAACCATGCTGCTGAAATTTACACATATGACATGAAGAGTAAAGGCTTAAAGCAGCTCACGCATGTGAATGATGAATTATATGCAGGTGTGAAAATGAGCAAAGTGGAACGTCGTTATGTCAACACAACAGATGGTAAAAAGATGTTGGTTTGGATGGTTTACCCTCCCGATTTTGATCCCGCAAAGAAATACCCTACTTTGTTGTATTGCCAAGGAGGGCCTCAATCGCCCGTTACACAGTTTTATTCTTTCCGATGGAATTTCCAAGTAATGGCCGCTCAAGGTTACATTGTGGTTGCACCGAATCGTCGTGGATTACCAGGCTTTGGAGTTGAATGGAATGAAGCAATTAGTAAAGATTGGGGCGGACAATCGATGCGCGATTATTTAAGTGCCATTGATGATGCATCTAAAGAAAGTTTTGTTGACAAAGCGCGACTTGGCTGTATTGGAGCGAGTTATGGCGGATATTCAGTTTTCAACTTAGCCGGAATGCACAACAAACGTTTCAAAACCTTTATTGCTCATGCAGGTGTTTTCAATTTGAAAAGTATGTATGGAACTACCGAAGAAGTGTTCTTCACAAACTTCGATATGGGCGGTGCGTATTGGGAAAAGAACAATGCCGTGGCTCAAAAAACGTATGCAGAGTTTGATCCAAGTTCAAAAGTCGGGAATTGGGATTCTCCAATGTTGATTCTCCATGGAGGAAAAGACTTTCGAGTACCAGAAGGACAAGGATTTGAAGCATTTCAGGCGCTTCAATTAAAAGGAATCAAAAGTAGATTGGTTTATTTTCCAGAAGAAAACCATTGGATTCTTCAGCCTCAAAACGGAGTGGTTTGGCAGCGTGAATTCTTCAAATGGTTAAAAGAAACATTGTAGGCTCTTCCTTTCTTGCAAAAATTACAATAAGCAGAATCTATTTTAGTACTTTTGAGCGATGATTAAATCCATGACTGGTTTCGGTAAAAGTCAAGCTGTTTTTGGTTTAAAGACTTTAACTATCGATGTCCGCGCGCTCAATAGTAAGCAACTCGATTTGAACATTCGTATTCCAAATGCTTTTCGTGAGAAAGAAGCCGAAATCCGATCTCGAGTTTCAACAATTCTTGAAAGAGGGAAAGTGGATGTTTTCGTCTCTTTAAAAAGTCAATCAGGAAGTTCAGGAGTTTCTATAAACTCAAGTCTTCTTAAAGCACGTTATGCTGAATTATTGCTTGTTGCCAAGGAATTGAATGTTGATACAAGTGGATTATTTTCGGATGTTTTACGTTTTCCAGATCTTATTCAAGAAGAGGAAATGGAAGCGGGTGAAATGGAATGGGAAATCATTCGAAATTCTCTAATAGAGGCCATCAATCAGGTTGATCAATTTCGTTTTGATGAAGGCAAAGGATTATCGTCAGAATTACTTGACCGAGTTCAGAATATCGAGCAACTTTTAATAGCTATCACTCCTCACGAAGAAAGCCGTATGGTCCAGGTGCGAGCACGATTGAAGCAAAAGATAGACGAACTTTTATCACAGGTTGATGCCAATGCAAATCGTTTCGAAGAGGAAATGATTTATTTTATGGAGAAGCTTGATATCACAGAAGAGAAACAGCGCTTGTTAACCCATTGCAACTATTTTAGAGAAACGGCTTCAGAAAAAACCGCATCGGGAAGAAAATTGGCTTTCATTAGTCAAGAAATGGGAAGGGAGATAAATACCATTGGTTCAAAAGCGAATCATGCAGAAATGCAGAAGATTGTCGTTTTGATGAAAGACGAATTGGAAAAGATTAAAGAACAATTGAACAACGTATTGTGAGCGGTAAATTAATCATCATATGTGCACCAAGTGGAGCAGGAAAGACAACCATTGTGCGCCATATTTTGGAAAATATTCCAGGAATTGAATTTTCAGTTTCGGCAACAAATCGAAAGCAGCGCCCAAACGAAATTCATGGAGTAGATTATTACTTTATGGAAACGGAAGATTTCACCAGTAAGATTGCCCACGATGAATTTCTGGAATGGGAAGAAGTTTATCCAGGTACATTTTACGGAACGCTAAAAAACGAAATTGATCGAATTTGGAACCGGGGCAACCATGTTATTTTTGATGTAGATGTTGAAGGTGGACTCAATATCAAACGTCACTTTGGGCAACAAGCTATGTTAGTTTTTGTTATGCCTCCTTCGTTGGATGTATTAAAAGAGCGTTTATTTAACAGGGCCACAGAAACCGAAAAAAGCTTCCAAACACGCGTAAAGAAAGCCGAACGCGAAATGGATTATGCAAAACATGCCGATAGAATTCTGGTTAACGATAGATTGGAAGTCTCTTTACCAGAAGCTTTAGTGATGGCAAATGATTTTATAAACCAAGCTTAATTATGAAAATCGGGCTGTATTTCGGTTCGTATAATCCTGTCCACATTGGACATATTGCTATCGCAGGATATTTTGCTCAGTTTAGTGATTTAGATCAAGTTTGGCTTGTTGTATCACCTCATAATCCGCTCAAACAGAAACAAAGTCTTCTGAAAGATTATCACCGATTGGCGATGGTAAACGCGGCAATTGAAGATATTCCATACATCCGATCTTGCGATATTGAATTTTCCTTGTCCCAGCCTTCATTCACCATAAATACGCTCACTCATCTTACCGAAAAATATCCTCAACACCAGTTCGCATTAATTCTTGGGGCTGATAATCTCGAAGGCTTCCACAAATGGAAAAACTATGAAGAGATTTTAAAGAATTATGC
>CAXNGM010000351.1:0-3160 GCA_964201695.1 Bacteroidia bacterium
CCTGAATTTTCAAATGAAATTCATCATGAAATAGAAATTGTTCTGAAAATCAGTAAAGCAGGAAAGTACATTCAGGAAGAGTTTGCCTCCAATTATTTTGAGGAAATTGGATTGGGTATTGATTTTACTGCTCGGGATCTTCAACAGGAATGTAAAACCAAAGGCCTACCTTGGGAAATTGCAAAAGCTTTCGACGGTTCTGCTCCCATTGGTCAGTTTGTCAAAAAGGAAGATCTGGGCGATTTAAACCACATTGCTTTTTATCTCGAAATCAATGGAGCAATTCGTCAAAAAGGGAATACCTGCGATTTGCTTTTCAATTTCAATAAAATCATCGCATATGTTTCTCAATTCGTTACGTTGAAAACTGGCGATTTAATTTTTACGGGAACTCCAGCCGGTGTTGCTGCCGTGAATATTGGAGACAATCTAAAAGGATTTATCGGCGAAAATTGCCTCCTCGATTTTTCTGTCAAATAAGAGTCTCAGTTAGATAGAACTTTAAATTCCGTTCTTCTATTTTTAGATCTTCCTGATTCAGTGGAATTATCTGCAACGGGCTTCGATTTTCCAAACCCTTTCGCTTCAATACGGGTAGCTGTTATCCCTTTCTCTATCAAATAATTCATCACACTTTTTGCACGTTGTTCACTAAGCGTAACGTTTGATAGATCGTTTCCAATATTGTCGGTGTGGCCTCCCACTTCGATGCGCATTTTGGGATTTGAATTTAGGAGCTCCATCACTTTATTCAATTCGGCTTTCGATTTATTTAAAATGGATGAAGATCCCGATTCGAAAAATATATTATTGAGAATCATCGTTTCACCAACTTGAATAGGTGATAATTGGATATCAACTTGGTATTCGTCTCTTACGGTTAAAGAATTTCCTAGAGTATAATTGCCAGAGTAAAATAGATATCCTTGTTTGCTCACATTTAAAGCATAACTGCTTCCAGACGGCAGACTCACCAAAAACTCTCCGGTTAGATTATCGGAAAAGCTTGCAGCTCGAACTACTTCATTGGATAAGTCGATGACCTCAAAAGCAGCTTTCAATGGCATTCCTGTTTTCTTATCGGTCACTTTTCCTCGCAAAAACGTTACAGGTTGAGGTCGAGCTTCATTATATAATTCAAACGAACATATATCCCTTGATCCCAAGCCGCCTTCTCTGTCCGAACTAAAATATCCGGTTTTGCCGTCGGCACTTACAATTAAATGCAATTCTTCTTTTTTAGTATTGATAGGATATCCAAGATTTACAGGTTTTCCCCATTGCCCATTAACATGTTTTTTTGAGTAGAAAATATCTTTGCCTCCCATGCCAGGATGTCCATTCGATGAAAAATACATGGTCTTTCCATCGGGATGAAGAAATGGTCCAAACTCCTCCAGTTCGGTGTTAATTGAATCACCCAAGTTTTCGGGTAGCGTCCACATTCCATTGGGCCGTTTGGTTGAAGACCATAAATCGGCTTGTCCTTTTCCGCCTGATCTTCGGCTAGTAAAAACCAGGGTTTTACCATCTGCCGAAAGTGTGGGTTGCGCATCCCAAAGTCCGGAATTTACAATATCACCCAAATTTTGCGGGCTTGTCCATTTATCACCATTCCGTTCACTTAAATAGATATCGCAGCTTCCCAATCCCTCTAGGCGTTCACATCCGGTAAAAAAGAAATAACGGCCATCTGGTGAAATAGAATGTGCTCCTTCGTTACGATGCGTGTTAATAGGCGGTCCAAGTGAAATTGCTGGCAGCCATTTTCCATCAATACGCTTTGTGTAAAAAAAATCTTCTTCTACTGGCGATCCACCATTATCTGTTAACTCATCGGCGGGTCTCATTCGGGTAAAAATCAGCAGGTTTTCATCTACTGTTAAGGAAGGATGATAATCATTAAATGGTGTATTGATATTCTCTCCCAGATTAACGGGGGCAAATGGAACCGGATGAACTATGGCATATTCAGCAAACTTCGCGCTTGCTAATTTCCGCTCCGCTTTACTTCTGAGCTCGGGATTGATTTTAGAGTACCCAAGAAATTTCTGTAATTGAACTTGCGCTTCAGCATAGTGATCCATCTCCATTTCAACTCCAGCGAGATTGTAATACAAAGGCGGAAACCGATCAGGTTGAAGGACTATTGCTTTTTTATAATGTTCTGACGCCTCGGCGCTTTTATTTAAATCGTTACAAACATCTGCCAAAAGAACTTGGGCCTCAAAAAAGTTATTGTCTTCGTTAACAGCTTTGCTTAGTAAATTGTATGCTTCCTCATTTTTCTTGTACTCGTATTTTGCTCGTCCTTCATTAAAGAACTTAATCGCTTTATTATTCGTGCTGCTCAATGATTGCGAGAAAACATCAAAGGCGGAATAATGAAAGAAACAAATAAGGATTAACAGAAAATTTTTCATAAAAAGAGGTAAGCTAAATGCACACTCTAATAAACGAAAAACCCCGATCTTAATTGGACCGGGGTTTAAATAAATATTATTTTAGTTTCGGAGAATAGTTACATCTCCTTTTAGAACTTCATTGTTTGCTAAATCAAGGATGTAAAAGTAAACACCATCGGATAGTTTTTCTGCATTCCACGTATTTGTGTAACCCGTCGAACTATAAACCTCATTTCCCCATCTATTAAAAATCGTTAATTTAGAGTTAGGGAATGCTTCCAAACCTCTAATAACAAAGAAATCGTTTTTGCCATCTCCGTTTGGAGTATACGAATTTGGAATTTCAACAGAATTTGAAACAGTAAATTCTCGTGAAGTTGTATCCGAACAACCTGCTGCATCAGTTACAACTAGCGTAATAGTTAATACAGCTTGGTTTTCAAAAATATGCGTTGTGTTTTGATTTGAAGATCCGTTGTTGTCTCCAAAATTCCAATTCCAACTAATGGGCGAACCTTGAGATGCATCTGAGAATGTTACGGTATTACCTGTTTGTGCACCTGTAGTTGGATCTGAAACAAATGAAGCGATGGGACCATCTTCTGTAATTATAATCACATCTTGGTTTTCACATCCGTTTGCGTCTGTTATGGTTAACGTGTAGCTTCCTCCAGATAAATCTGCGGTTTGAGTATTTGTTCCATTGCTCCAGGCATAAGTAGTCATTCCATCTGGACCGTTTATACTAATTACAT
>CAXNGM010000352.1:0-3156 GCA_964201695.1 Bacteroidia bacterium
GCCAATCCCTGGTCGAGGGTTTCCTTTTTTTCACGAGAAAATAATCCGAAAAATGCCATGGGTTGAGGTGAAATTTGGCGCGAGCCTGTTAGCAAAAAAAGCTCCTTCCGGTTGGGAAGAAGCTTAAAGTCTATGATGCTATCACGAAATTACTTCCCGCTAAGGAAATCTTTCACGTGGTCGTTATGGACAACTTCTTCTTTAAAAGCATAAGCGCCAGTCTTTGGCGATTTCACCATTTTAATCACTTTAGTAAATGATTTGCCGGCGCCGGTTTTCAGGGTTGCAACTACTTTCTTTGCCATGGTTCTGAGTGATTACTTGATTTCTTTGTGAACAGTTACGCGCTTAAGCACAGAATTGTATTTCTTCAACTCGATACGCTCGGTTGTGTTCTTTTTGTTCTTCGTAGTGATGTAACGTGAAGTTCCGGGTACGCCCGATGTCTTATGCTCTGTGCATTCCAGTATTACCTGAACACGATTGCCTTTTTTCGCCATGGCGATGAATCTTTAGTTTTTAAGGGCTGCAAATATAGTCAAATACATTTCTAGTCAAACAGATTCTTGTAAAATTTCTTTATTTTTTTTTAAAAGCACTTTTTATTCGAGGAATTTATCATTTCAAAATCTCCTAAAACTTATATCCAACGGAGATTGTAGAATAGTTATTGATGATGCTTTGATCGGTGGAATTTACAATGTCTCCCAATCCTCGAGTGAATTTAACATTGAATGCAAGCTTCCAAACATCAACACCTGCTCCGAAAATAAATCCCTTGAATTTCGAATCAAAATTCAAATTCTGCAGACTGGGTAAATCAGAACGAACGGAAATCTTGGAAATGTCTTTTAGGGTATAACCAATAAAAACGCGCACATTCCCAATGTCTTCCATTTTAAAAATTCGCCAGCCGATATAAGTATTAACATCCCAGCCATTGAGTGTGTAGTTTGTTTGTGAATTCAATCCAGAAGGCAAGGTCAATTGCGATTTCGACTTGAGTGAAGTAAAACCACCTTCCAATTCGGCATAAAGCATCAGAATACGTAATCGGGCAAATAAACCAATACCCATGGATTTCTGCGGGTCAATTTCTCCAATCGTCGGTTTGGCGTTTAGGGAAGTAGATGTTAGAGATAGCATTGGACCAAATACTACGCGGGAATCTTTTTGTGCAAATCCCTTGCTGGTAAATATGATTATTAGGAATGTTAGGAATTGTTTCATTGGAAGAAATGATTCATGAAATCTTACCTAGTTTAAATATACAAGGCAATCTGAGTCTTGCTTAAATTTATAAAACTACAAAAATACAATCATTTTATTTTCTTTAATTGCCTGTTAATGATGACATTCTTTTTAGATTCTTATTTTTACCAAGTAAATTTATCCTTTTAACGTCATGAGATATTTATTCATTGTAGTCTTTTCCATACTATTTCAATTTGCAAATGCCAACGAAACTCGTTTTCAAACATTGTTGAAAGTCAATAAAGAACTTGCATTTCAGCATGACATCCCTTCTTCTTGGACATCTGAAAATATTCAAACGAATAACTTTAATGAGGCCATTCAAGTCCATCTTAATTCTGTTATTGAAGTACTTAAACATCGAAATCTTAATCATCTTTCATACAAACAAATAATTCAGCGGACTCAATTATTGAAATGTTTGGAGAATTATGCAACACAAGGAAAATTTCCAATCAACGATTTTCTTTCCTATCAAAATCCTGTTTTCATTGATCGTTTCGATACGCATTGTGCTGTCGGTTTTTTAATGCAGCAAAGTGGCTCGGAGCATCTTGCTCGTCAAATTCAAAGCAATCAGAACTTTGCCTATGTGCGTCAAATTTCAGTAAAAGGTGTTTCGGAATGGGCCTATGAACATGGATTCACACTCGATGAATTGGCTTGGATTCAGCCAGGTTATCCGCCCAATACGATTGTAAGTCCCTTGTTGGGTGGAGTAAATGGAGCAGTGAACGATATGTTTCTGTATAATGGAGAGCTGATTGCTGCGGGGAATTTCTCACAAGCCGACGGGCAACCCGCAAACAATATTGCAAGCTACATTTCAGGCTTCGCTGGATTTCTTTGGACAGAAACGTTTGGTGGAACCAACGGTCCTGTTAATGCGCTCGATATGTTTAATCAACAACTCATCGCAGCAGGAGAATTCTCCATTGCAGGAACAACGGCAGTGAATAATATTACCCGTTTGGGAAACAACGGTTGGGAGGCAATGGGTGGAGGAATATTTGGTAAAGTGAATGATTTGGAATGGCATGAAGGTGAATTATATGCAGCCGGAGATTTTCAATTTATTGCTGGAGGTCCTGCAAATGCAGATATTGCTAAATGGAATGGTGTAGATTGGATGCCTTTGGGTTGGGGCACAAATGGTTCAATCAATGCGCTCCGAAGTAGTCCAGATGGACTTTTGTTTGCTGGCGATTTTACAGAAGCTGGAAATGCTTCGATGCTCAATGTTGGGAAATTGTTTGGCGGTGTGCCCGAATCCTTGGGATTGGGAATCGCTGCAGAAGCAAACGATATTGAATTATGGAACAATAAACCCATCATTGCGGCCAACTTAAAACACCAAGGTGAAGTTTTTGGTTTGATGCAATTCAATGCAGGAAATTGGGACGCATTACCCGGAATTTCTGAAATGGCAACAAACGATTCTTTGGGTTCGATGCGATGTTTATTGGTTACAAATAACGAGCTCTATGTTGGTGGTGATTTTTCGGTTATGGAATTAATGACCTTCGGCGAGAACCTTGCAAAATGGACAAGTTCAGACGTTTATCCTACTTCAGTTGCTGTTTTCGATAGTACTGTCCTGTGTATCGAAAATTTTCAGGGCTCGTTTCTTGCGGGCGGCGATTTTACTCAACATCTCGGCACAGAAATTAATCATATTGCTTTTTTAGACAATGTATTGCGTGTAGATAAAATAGATGGTCAATCCTCTGAATTTTCAGTTTTTCCAAATCCCTGCAATGGGGAATTTTTCATTCAAAACAACAGCCAACTTTCCAATGCGAACCTATTTTCCATAGAAGGTAAATTGATCGATTCATTTGATGTGAATGGCAGCAAAAAAATTACGTTACCCAATGCAGGAATTTATATTCTTAAAACGGG
>CAXNGM010000353.1:0-3156 GCA_964201695.1 Bacteroidia bacterium
GGGTAAGTCTTGTACGACCAGCTCCTGCTGAAATCCCCCAGGACCGGAAGGTAGCAAGGGTAGGTGGTTGAGCGGTGCGATATAAGTAACTTACCCATTTTTTATGTCATGGCAAATCCTATTCTTTCTATAGTAATTCCTGCATACAACGAAGGTCCGACCATACATTTTATATTGGATAAAGTTCGAGATGTTAATCTGCCAGCGAATATTCAAAAACAGGTAATCATAGTTAACGATTGCTCGAGCGACAATACAGAAGAAGCCATTCAGAAGTATATGACACAATATCCAGAAACTGGAATTGTGTATGTGAAACATGAGAAAAATGCTGGTAAAGGAGCTGCTTTACATACAGGAATCAAACATGCTACTGGCGATTTTATTATAATCCAGGATGCTGATTTAGAATACGATCCAGAAGAATATGTAATCCTTCTCAAACCTATGTTGGATGGTTTTGCAGATGTTGTTTATGGAAGTCGTTTTATTGGTGGAAATCCACACCGCATCCTTTTCTTTTGGCATACTATCGGAAATAAAATGTTGACATTTCTATCGAATATGTTCACGAATTTGAACCTGACCGATATGGAAACTTGCTACAAGCTATTTCGCCGCGAAACTATACAATCGCTTCCTTTGAAAGAAAAGCGTTTTGGATTTGAGCCAGAAGTTACGGCGCGTATCTCACGTATTCCGAATATCCGTATTTACGAAGTTGGCATATCCTATTATGGAAGAACCTATGCTGAAGGGAAGAAAATTAATTGGAAGGATGGATTCAGAGCCATTTGGTGCATTTTAAAATACAATCTTTTCATCCGTAAATGAAAGTACCGCATCTGTTGTGGATTGTTGCGCTTGCTTCACTTGTTTATTTGTTGGCAATTCCAGTCGACATAATGGAAGTTGATTCCGCACAATATGCTAGCATGGCGCGTGAGATGCTTGAACGTGGAGATTTTCTCCAGGTATTTGACCGAGGAAACGATTATCTTGATAAACCTCCATTCATTTTTTGGATTACGGCGCTGTGTTATTCTGTTTTTGAGATGGGCGAATTTGCCTTTAAGTTTCCTGCAATACTTTTTGCGCTATTGGGAATTTTATCCATTTACCGATTCACTCGAATTTGGTACACCGAGCGGACAGCTGTTTTAGCAGCGATTATTTTAGCAACAACTCAAGGATATTATCATTTTACGAATGATGTCCGCACAGATGTTTATCTAACCAACGCAGTTATTGCAGCTATTTGGCTTTTTAGCGAGCAAATAAGAACAAACAAAGGGTTTTATTGGATTCCTGCATTTGTATTTGTGGGTATTGGCATGCTTGCTAAAGGCCCATTAGGTATTGTTGTTCCTGCACTCGCAATGGGAACTCATTTATTATTAAAAGCCGACTGGAAAAATTTATTCCGCTGGCAATGGATTGCGGGACTTGCAATTATAGCATTGGTTTTAAGTCCGATGTTGCTTGGACTCTACGAACAATTTGATGCCCAACCCAACAAAATAGTGAATGGCAGAAATACTGTTTCTGGAATTCGTTTTTTCTTTTGGGAGCAAAGCTTTGGTCGAATTACAGGAGAAAATGTTTGGAAGAACGATTCAGGACCTTTTTTCTTTGTGCATAGTTTCGCTTGGTCCTTTCTACCCTGGACTTTAGGTGTTATAGGTGCGATAGTATTTCTCTTTCGTGATTTTATTCGCAATACAAAACAGTTTATTAAACAACAACCTGAATGGATAAGTTGGGCAGGTTTCATTTTTCCATTCATTGCTTTATCAGCATCGCATTACAAATTGCCACATTACATCTACGTAGTTTTTCCAATGACATCAGTATTGGCAGCACATTTTTTTGCACGTGTGGAGTTGAAAAATAGTTTGTTTAACATGCGTTGGATTACCATTCCTCAAATAACCATGTTGATTGCTGCTTGGTTATTTGCTGCAGTTATTTTCATCTGGTTTTTCCCTCTTACAAATCCGCTGCTTTGTTTAATTGCATTGATTGGCTTAGGAATTTTTATCTGGTCCTTGTTCAAGAAATTCAATCAGAGACTTTCCTGTTTTTTATGGATTTCGCTTGCTTCTTCCTTGAGCATTAACATCTTAATGGCGACTTGGTTTTACCCAACTGTGTTAAATTATCAAGCTTCCTCGCAGATGGGGACATGGATAAAAACGAATAATTTATCGCATTTGCCTCTTTATATAACCAAGGTGAATGGTAGAGCTTTGGATGTTTATGCGCAAAAAAGAGTGATTGGTGTGGAATCTTCTCAACTAGATTCACTCGTATTGGCCCAAAAAGAAGTATTGGTTTTCACTGATAACGTGGGATTGGAAGAATTAAAAACCTCCAAAAACTCATTCAAAATTCTTAAAACAATGCCCGATTACCCTTCAACGCTTTTAAGTTTAAACTTTGCAAATCCTTCAAAACGTGAATCTATTTTAGGGAAGCGTTACTTAATAAAATTTACAGAATAATTTTTATTTATTCATAGTAACAATGCAGGATTTTGTAATTTGTGCGGAACCCTGGAAATTTATTACATATTGAATGGAGATTGTATTTCCAGCAATTGAACCATTACCTTCAACAGTTCGCCCTGTCCCGTCAGGATATTGTTTTTCAATAACAAATGTACTTTGATTGATTGTTGCTCGAACTGGCAATTCAAATAGATTCGCTAAATTATAAATAAGAATATCAGTTAGATTATCATTTGCTTCGCGAACTTCAGTGAAGAAAGTCTGAGCTGGCGTTATATTGCATGTTTCATTTGAATTGTACTGCCCTACATATTTTTTCCTTGGACTGATACAACTCTCATCGTCAACATCTGCCTGGTCGTCATAGTTTTCAGAATTAGGATTTGTGCAACCTGGCTTTTTATTACATGAAACAAATGTAAACGTAAGACTCAGGAAAAATAGACCTGCAAAAGACAAAATGGATTTCTTGTTCATTTCTCAAAAATAACAAAGGCAATATTTAAAAAACAAGTATACGAACTATTTTCATTTCTACGAATCGATTTCTTTCAGAAAAATCTAATTCTATGAAAATGATATAGCAAATCAAAAAGTTATCTACTTAGCAAAAGATACTCTCTATATCCAACAGGAGAAGGCAATA
>CAXNGM010000354.1:0-3155 GCA_964201695.1 Bacteroidia bacterium
TTTCGCTTTCGATTTATCTGCAACTGTTTGCTTTTGGTCAACAACCTCTAATAGTTTGCGTAACTCCTGTTGCTCTTTTTGCAATTGCTGCAACATCCGATCGAGTGTGACTTTATCTTTCGATGTCATGTTGCGCGCACGATTTATCAATGCCACCGGTAAACCAATTTTCTCTGCAATAATGTATGTATAAGAACTTCCAGGTTGTCCAATGACCAATTGATACAAAGGCTGTAAAGTATCGTCATCGAAAAGCATGCAGGCATTTCGAACTCCATCCAAACGGTCGGCGGCTAGTTTAATGTTCATGTAATGCGTCGTAATAACTCCCAAAGTTCTTCGGCGAGATAATTCTTCCAACATCGCTTCTGCAACAGCTCCGCCTAATTCAGGATCGGTCCCTGTACCAAACTCATCAATCAATACCAAGGTACGCTTGTCGGCAAACTCCAGAATGTATTTCATCTTGGCAAGACGCGAACTATAGGTGCTCAGCTCATATTCAATCGACTGACTATCACCAATATCGGCAAACAAACGTTGAAAATACCCCATTTCACTTTGCTCATCCACAGGAACAAGCAAGCCACTTTGAAGCATCATTTGCAATAATCCAACGGTTTTCAAGGTGATTGACTTCCCGCCTGCATTGGGTCCACTGATGATTAACAAACGTTGTTCATGATCGAGTTCACAGCTCATTGGAATGACTGGTTTACCCGAACCTTTATTTTGAAGCACCAAAATAGGATGCCTTGCATTGATTAATCGTAATTGAGAAGATCGAATAATGTTGGGTAATGTTGCTTCTAGCTCAAGTGCAAGTAGGGTTTTAGCTCGATTAAAATCGAATATGCTCAAAACGTTCTCGTAGCTTACAATTAATGGATGATGCTTACGCATGTTGGCTGTTAACACACGTAAAATCCGAATTATCTCGCGACGTTCGCGTTGAAGCAAATCAAATACTTCATTGTTCAAATCGACGGTTTCGATGGGTTCGATAAAGGTTGTTTTTCCAGTATCTGAACTGCCTTGAATTAATCCGCTTACGCTTCGTTTCTGTTCAGCGAGAATTGATAATACGCGCCTTCCGTTGTAAACGGTTTCTTCAGTATCGGCAAGCCAGCCCAACTTTTTCAACTTCTGTAATTGTGCGCGGAAAACTTTATCCAAATCCCGACGAGATCGAGCTAGATCTTTACGAATATCGGCAAGTTCTTGAGAAGCCGATGACTTTACGATGCCTGATGGATCGAGCACTTTATCGATAGAATCGATGATTTCTTTGGTAAAATGTACTGGATTAAATATCCCGCAAATTGCAGGTAGTACAGATCGTTTATCTTTCAAATACTGCAATAAATTATTCACCACATCCGAAACCTCACGGATGTTCATGAATTGCTTTTCCTGTAATGCAGAATTGGTAATTCCAAGCAGGTGCAGCTCACGTCGTATATCAGGAAAAGTTGAATTGGGTAAATCGCTCCCGCTTCGTTTTATGTCAACGTATTCTTTTACACGTTGAAGCTGAACCAGCAAAGCATCAAATTCGAATGTCGGAGAAAGATCCTCAGCAAGTTCCTTTCCACCTATGCTTCGGCAATAGCTTTCAATGATTGATCGAATTCGGTCAAACTCAAAACGGGAAAAATTGTCGTCGGGGTAAATTAACACAGGGCAAAGTTAGTAATCCAATGAGCAAACAAATGACCTCAAATAAGGTTCTTAAAGATTGTCTTAAAAAACAAAACCCCGGGATTACCGAGGTTTTGAAAAATATTTATTATAGGTACAATTTAGTTTTTAACCAAACGACCAATAGCCGATCTACCTTCGGAATCTTGAATTCGGAGTATATAAACGCCATTACTCAAATCACTTAAATCGATAGAAAACAATTGAGCCTGATTGGATGAATTTGGATTGATATTTTTAACAACTCGTCCCATTGCATCTAAAAGTTCCCAGCTTCCTTTCCAACTTCCTTCAGGAACATTTACCCAAGCCATATCTGTTGCGGGATTAGGCATGATGGTCAAGTGCGCGCGTTTAGAAATAGAGTTAATCCCTAAAGGAATATCAATACAAGCACCATAGATTTCAGTAACTGTGCGTTCACCAATCGTATTTGGGATATCGATAATATTAGAAATACATATTTGGTTAGAAGTAACTTCATCGAAATAAATTCGGCAAATAGGATTCGCTGTTTCCGAACGAACAAGCATACTGTCGCCATTATATAATGCAAAAACTTCAGAACGTGAAACGTTTCTTCCTAAGAGCATAGGCATGTCAATGGAGTTGGTTAATGAAACCACATCGGTCATGTGAATACCGCTCACTTGAAACTGCCATCCCATTACATTTGCGCGTGGTGAACGTAATTCCACATCGATGTAATTGCTGTTTAAGTTTGCTGTTGTGATAGAGATACCCGTGGTGTCGAAAGGATTAAATACATCGCGTGGGAAATAGCAATGTGAAAGTCCAGAACCCGAACCAGCCGAATTTAAACACCATGCTTCAAGTGCAGCATCGTAAACGCTCAATCCATCGTCGCTATTTAAGTCATAACAAGGCATCACTGCTGCATTATCTTGCTGAAACATCCCAAAATAACCATTCAAATCTTGGTAATTAACCAAGGAATCGGGAACCGTATTTCCGTAAATTGCAGCTCCACCACATTCATTGTTACAGTCCATAATTGACATACCACCGGGAACACCTGCACAATCTACAAAAGGTTCACATCCATTTATAATTTGATAAGAGGGAATGTTATTGGCATCACGTGAAATATGCATACAAACCTGTAAAGCATTGTTTACGTAATTCATTTCCTGTCGCCCTAAAGCATCAGGTAAATGTTGAGCGTTTACAATAACTGCAAGTCGATAATCTCCTTCGGGAACATCAGTAATGTCAATCCACTGACATTGAGTTCCTGCCCCGTAAACATCGTAACATCCGGCAGAAATTCCCATGTCACCACAACCATACTGCCCAAATCCACATAAATCCATTACACAAAAACCGTTTTTATGTCCCGCAGGAATGATATTGTCTTGTGCATCGTACAATCGATAATCTCCATATCCTTCATAATGCGTATGTCCATGGCAATTAATGGTATTGAACATTCC
>CAXNGM010000355.1:0-3149 GCA_964201695.1 Bacteroidia bacterium
TTTCCAAGCAATTCGGATAAACGTCCAGATGCAAGTCGCTTAATCATTTCCAATTGAAACAGTCGATCTTGAGCTACAACATAACCCAAAGCAAAATAAGCGTCCTCTTCATTTTGCGCATAAATATGTGGCACACCAAAATTATCGTAATATACATCAACCTGTTTGTTAAGACCTTTCAATTGTTTTTCACCTGAATAATCGGGCACAAGTGAGTAAAGCCAAATAACAATTGCTGTGATGGAAGCAACAAGGAATAAACCAATTCCTAGAAGAATCTTTTTAAACATTAATCAGAGTATAATGAGCCGAAATTTACAAAATAATGCAAATCAATCCACTTCTAATGAATCAATATGGGAATTCATAACCAACTGGTTAACTTCCCTTAAACTATTGATGCTGTAGTTTACCGTATTGGTTAATACAATGATAGCATTGTGATCAGTTAAATTTCGCATGAAAAAAGTGCGAAATCCACGCCACCAGCCACTGTGATATACTATTTGCTTTTCGGGGTTTTGTTTATTTATTCTCCAACCAAATCCATAATTTCTCAAACCATGCAATTCGGGACTTCCCTCTTTAAATGCCTCAGCTAATGTCTCTTGCTTAACAAGTTTATTGCTATAAAGAGCTTGATCCCAAATAAACAAATCTTCCACTGTCGAAAAAACATTTTTATCTCCAGTTATTCCGTTGAAACAATCGTTTGGCGCTTTCCAACTCCCATTGCGTTCGTATCCACAGACATTTCCTGGTAAATTAGCATTTTCGCATTTCGAATAAATTAGCGAATGATTCATCCCCAAAGGTTCGAAAACAGCTTTTTTCATGAATGTAGAAAATGTAACACCACTAATTTTTTCTACAATGGCAGCTAGAACTGCATAACCAGTATTACTATAGGAATGTTGCGAATTTGGAGAGAAATAAGGTTCTGGTTTAAACTTTGAAAACATGCGCATCATTTCCTGATTCGAAATGGGCTTGTCTTTATTGAGCCAATAAGGATCAATAAACCAACGGTAATCGGCTAGTCCAGCACGATGTGTTAATAATTGACGAATTGTTACGTTTGGGTATGGAAACTTAGGGTAGAAACGTGTTACTTTATCTTCATAACTTAAAAAACCGCGCTCCTTCAACATCATGATAGCCATGGAAGTAAACTGCTTCGATACAGAAGCTAATTGAAATTGACTGCTCACTTTTAAACTATCGCGACTTGCTAAATCGGAATAGCCAAAAGCTTTTTTGTAAATTACATGATTGTGTTCGGTTATCAATACAACTCCATTAAATCCATAGGTTGAACGAAGATTTTGGAAAATAGACTCTAGCTTGTGCGAACTTCCTTTCGATTTGATACGATAATACAAATCTTCAATTTGAGGAGAAATACCCGGCGAAAAATGTTTCGCAGATGTTGTATTTCCCAATATTGGGAAGAAAAGCAGAACGATTAAAACAAGAGATCGAAACACCATAATATCAATTAGTATTCAAAGCTACCGAAATGAATTGCGAACATTTCAGTCGAAGAAATAAGATTTACAATTCATTTGTTAATAAACATCATTGCCATTCATTGTATCGAAAACGTATCATAAGCGAATTTTTGACGAATATTGCAGTATAATTCAAAAACAGCAGAATGATTATTGAACAGTTTTACGATAAAGGCCTTGCTCATGGTTCTTATGTTATTATAAGTAAAGGAGAAGCGATTGTAATTGATCCAGCAAGAGATCCTCAACCTTATTACAATTTCGTTCATAAGCATCAAGCTCAAATTGTTGGCATTATTGAAACGCATCCTCATGCCGATTTCGTATCCAGTCATCACGAAATATCCAAACATACTGGAGCTGAGATTTATGTAAGTAAATTATTGGGTGCCGATTATCCGCATACAACATTCGACGATGGCGACAACATTTCTCTTGGAATGGTTAGCTTATCAGCCATGAACACACCTGGTCATTCGCCTGACAGTATCTGTATTTTATTGAAAGATGAACACGGAAAAGAACATGCGCTTTTTTCTGGCGACACCCTTTTTGTGGGTGACGTTGGCCGTCCAGATTTGCGCGAAAATGTGGGTAACATGACCGCAAAGCGAGAAGAGCTTGCACGAGCGATGTATCATTCTGTTCAGGATAAATTAAAAAAACTTCATGACGATGTACTCGTTTATCCGGCGCATGGAGCGGGTTCATTGTGTGGTAAAAACCTAAGCAGCGATTTATCGAGCAGCATTGGTCGCGAGCAAAAAACAAATTATGCTTTTCAAATTAACGACGAACAGGAATTTGTAAATGCGCTATTGCAAGACCAGCCCTTTATTCCCAAGTATTTTGGATACGATGTAGCCATCAACAAACAAGGAGCTTCTTCATTCGAAACAAGTGTGAATGCGGTCCCTCGTATTGCTGAAAATTCGGAACTCGAAAACGGTGTTTTAATTATTGATGCTCGTCCCCAAACAGATTATCGCCAAGGACATATTCAAGGTGCAATCAATATAATGGACGGTGGAAAATTCGAAACGTGGTTAGGTTCTATTGTTGGACCAGATGAGTTCTTCTATCTCATCGCAGAAAGTTCTGAAAAGCTTGAAATACTTATCCGAAAAGCTGCAAAAATTGGGTATGAAAGTCGCATCAAAGGAGCGTTAACAACACCATCTTCATTGAAAGAAACAATGCATGAGGTAAATGTTGATGAAGTGCGTCAAACACCATCTAATTTTACCATAATTGATATTCGAAATCCCGGAGAAACGGCAACGAAACGTATTTTTTCTGGCGCACTCGAAATTCCACTTCCCGAATTACGCGAACGCATTGCTGAAATACCAACAAACAAACCCATATTAGTTCATTGCGCTGGCGGATATCGCTCTGCTGCTGGAGCCAGCATCATTCAACCTTTTGTGGATGTCCCAGTGTTAGACTTAGGTGAAGAAGTTCTTAATTTTTAAATCCCCATGAAGAAGTTCCTAATTTTTATTGCGATTCTCATTGCGATTCCCGTTGTTGCTCAGAAAAAAGGCCGTCTCGAAAAGCTCGATGCCAAAGCTTTCCAAGTCAAAACGGTGCATTTAAAAGGAACGATTCTCGACGTTCGAAATGCAGATGAATATA
>CAXNGM010000356.1:0-3091 GCA_964201695.1 Bacteroidia bacterium
GGAAAACTCAAAGCGGGTCCGGTATGGGATTTCGATTGGGCTTGGAAAAACTTAGCAACCTGCTCGATTTTTGAAGCTACCGATGGATCGGGCTGGGCGCATTTAATTAATGATTGTCCGACCGATAATTACTCAACGGGCTGGTATGTGCGTCTTTTACAAGATTCCACCTTTGCGAACGATTTAAAATGTCGATATACGCAATTCCGCGAGAGCTTTATGAGCAATGCATCAATCAACCAATATATCGATAGTGTTGGCACCTTGGTTCAGAACGCACAAGATCGACACTTTAGAAAATGGCCACTTTTAGGTCAAACAGGACCAGCACCCGAAATTGGTGTTATGCCAACAACTTATGCAGCTGAATTAGACACGTTAAAACAATGGATTTCGTTGCGTTTAGCATGGCTCGATGAGAACATTCCCGGAATATGTCCACCCATTTATGTTGCAACTGGAAAGGAAATTTCAGCTGAAACTTTTCGCTATTATCCGATTCCAAGTTCGGGACAATTTACGTTCGAAGGAAATTTTAAATCCACTCAACCACTTGAATTTTCGGTGTATGACATCAGCGGAAAATGCATTGATAATATCCAACTTGCTGCCAATATCCAAAACTTCGGTTATTCCCTAAAACATCCGGGCATTTATTTTTTTCAGATAAAGGATGAACAGAAAGTTATTCAACATGGGAAATTGGTGGTGATTGAATAGGAAATTTTAAGCAAACCTGAATTTTGGAAATGGTCGATTGATGTATTTCCAATATCTATATTTTGCACTTTTATTAGATTTTCGACTAATTAATAAAAAACGATTTTGCAATTTCACTATTAAAATTGATGTGGAAATGCAGAAAATAATTAGGAGCAATAATGTTCGTGCGTATTTCATAAAAGCTCTTCAAAATCGATAGAGATGAAGAGCATTTATAATTTAAACAAGCAAGGTTTTACATTACAATATTTGTATACTTGCATAGACAATAGCACAAATTTTCTAAATTTTAAAATCAAAGACTATAAAGTAGAAATTAAATAGACGCATTTTAAAAATTAAATAACAACATTATGTCAGAGCAAGTGCAATTAATTCCAAATAATTCTTTGATAACAGCTACACCAGAAGAAGGTCGCCAACTAGCTGTAAAAATGGCAAGACTTATAATTAAGATTACACAACCTGACTCAGAAGCTAGAGAGAAAATGCGTCCTGTTTATGCAGAAAATCCTGCACTTCTCATTGCAATAGGACAGACTGTCGCAACAGAATTTGCTACAATTGCTGCAGCAAATAACTATTGGAAATAGAAATAACTTTCTAAGCTTCTATTGCATAATTACTTTCAAAACTTTATACACATAAATATTCCAATTCTGGCGATATAAATAAATTTAAATCTCACTGAAATTAAATTAATTTTTGAATTTAACTTCTCATATTTAAATCAATTAATTAAAACAAAAACAATGAACAATGAACAATTTAACTATCAAAACTTTTGCATTATGTTTCTTTAGCGCAACTGTATTTGGTCAATGGCAACAATCTGCAGGAACAGCGGGATTAAACATGCAGTCTCTTTTAACAAATGGCATATACAATTTTGCTGGAGGTCAAACCGGAGTTTATTTATCTTCAGATACTTCTGCAAACTACGCATCCTCAAATAATGGCAATGATGCAGTAGGACCGACAAGGGGCTTTACAAAAGACAATTCTTTTGTTTATACGTGTTCAAGTCAAGGAGCTTACAGGAGTTCAGACAATGGAGCAACCTGGGTTTCAAAAAGTAATGGATTAACCAATTTGCTTGGAGGTGGAATTCTTAATGTGGGAATACGTTTATTTTATGTTGGACCAACAGGTGTATTCATGTCTACGGACCAAGGAGAAAATTGGAATGCTGCGGGTTTATCTACCACTGATGTTAGGAGTATAGCTGCAATTAATGATACATTATTTGTTGGGACAAATGGCGCAGGTATTTACAAAAGTGTTGATTGGGGTGCGAACTGGGTTAATGTTAATAATGGTCTTGGGGCATCCTTAAATTTCAGGGCTATTGAAAGCAAAGGAAATACTCTATTTGCAGGAGGACCTATTGGCACTGGTGTTTATCGTTCCACTGATTTTGGAGCTAGCTGGACTTTATTAGGAGGAGGCCTTGCGTCAGGATCATATAGGGGATTTGCAAGCAACTCGCAGTTAATCGTTGCTGGTTCATTTGGAGCAGGTGTATTTTACTCCATAGACAATGGCGATAACTGGACTGCAATCAATACTGGCTTGAGCGATTTAACCGTTTTTGATGTTGAACTAAACGAGACCTACATTATAGCAGCTACAAATACTCAAGGTGTATTTCGATTTGCACTTTCCAACTTAAATTTAACAACGGGCATCACTAATTTAAATCCCAATAATAGCATTTCTATCTTTCCCAATCCAAGCACTAATCAAATAAATGTATCTACTGATATAACATATCATGGATCTTCTTATACAATTTTAGATATTAATGGCAGATCCGTTATAAAAGGGAAAATCACTGGCCGAAATACTATTATCGAATTAGACAATTTATCAGCAGGAACTTATTTTCTAAGAATGGGAGAATATTCAAACCTAACAACTAAGTTTATAAAACAATAATTTAGCACTAGCAAAGATAAAGAACATTGAATCTTTCTTATTCTTTAATGCTATCTTTTGTATAATAAAATGCTTCTTACTAATCACACTCCTTTAGTTGTATGTGAATTGCAGAGGAATGACAGTAATAAATACCAGTAAAGTAATATTTAGAAAAGTTTTTACAAGGATGTTTTTTCATTCTAGAAGTCGAAGTCAATTTGATTTTGTTCAGTACTTGAATTCATCAATTAGTTTGGCTGCAAGGAAAAATGCTTATAAATAGTAAAATATTAGATTAGAATTATATTAAAATATAGGTTTATGGCAGATACATTTTCACAGATATACATTCAGATTGTTTTTGCAGTAAAAAAACGTGAATGTTTAATTCATCAATCATGGGAAGAAGAGTTGTACAAATACATTTCTGGGATTATTCGCAACAAGG
>CAXNGM010000357.1:0-3081 GCA_964201695.1 Bacteroidia bacterium
TGCATTTTTAGATGGAGGTTCTTTGCCCACCGACTTGGCACTTTTACGCATTTTAGCAAAGAAACTGAATGCTCAAACCTATTTCGAAATTGGCACCTGGCGAGGAGAAAGCGTGAGCAATGTGGCATCCATTATTCCGAATTGCTTCACCTTGAATTTAAGTACCGAACAAATGCGTGCTCGAAATTGGGCCGAAGAATATATTCAATTGCACGGACATTATTCGAAGGCGCATAAAAACATCACCCACCTTCATGGAGATTCCCGCGATTTCGACTTCTCGGAATACCATGGTAAAATGGATTTGGTTTTTGTGGATGGCGATCATCATTATTTAAGTGTGGTTCAAGACACTCAAACAGCATTTAAACTGATTCGCCCGGGAGGAATTATTGTATGGCACGACTACGGTCATTCTCCCGAAAATATCCGCTGGAATGTTGCGCATGCCATTTTAGAAGGCTGTCCAATTGAAATGAGGGTAAAAATTTACGCCATCTCAAACACCCTTTGCGCTGCGTATCTTCCTTTTGAAGTAGAAACTCAAACGCGACACTATCCGCGGAAACCGGAAAATAGTTTTAAAATAACCCTTGAGCGAATTCAATCCTAATGTGCGGAATTGCAGGACTTTTCTCTCCCGATGGAATATCTCCTGAGCATCTCAAACGGATGAGCAAAGCCATTGCGCATCGCGGTCCGGATGGAGAAGGATTTGTATTTTTCACTGATCAAAGAGCCATTCCGCAGGCAAGTGATGAAACTTCAGAAAACTGCATTGGGCAGTCTATTGCGTGGAGTCCAACATCACGTCAAACCGAAATTTCAGAAAAAATTCAAGGTGGATTTGCGCATCGACGCTTATCAATCATCGACTTAGCTTCAACAGGGCATCAACCCATGTGCAGCATCGATGGACGTTTTTGGATTACATTTAACGGGGAGATTTACAATTACATAGAACTTCGCGAAGAACTTCAAAAATTGGGCGCACGATTTATTTCACAAAGTGATACCGAAGTAGTTTTAAACGCTTATAATTATTGGGGAGAAGCCTGCCAACATCGTTTCAATGGCATGTGGGCATTTGCCATTTACGACCAAGATCAGAAAACGCTTTTTGCTTCACGCGATCGCTTTGGAGTAAAGCCTTTCTATTACTCCCAATTTGAAAATCGTTTTGCATTTGCCTCCGAACAAAAAGCACTTTTAACTTTACCTTGGGTTCCATTTCAAGTAAACCAAGACGCAGTTTTTGATTATTTTCTTTTTAGTCAGATTGAATATCAAGCAGATGGATTTTTTGAAGGTATTTTAGAATTACCTGCGGGACATTGTTTAACGTTTTCATTAAACAACAGAATTGTTTCTTCCAAACCCTGGTATGTTTTAAAAATAAACGAAAGTGACGAACCATTTGATAAAGCACAAAACGACAAACATGTTTCGCGCATTCAAGAATTATTGAGCGATGCCGTTCGATTACGACTTCGGGCAGATGTTCCAGTAGGATCTTGTTTAAGCGGCGGACTCGATTCTTCGGCAATTGTTGGCTGGATGCGAAAGCATTTGGGAGATTCCAATACCTTGCATGTATACACCGCCGAATTCCCTGGCAATGCTGTCGATGAAGGCAAATGGGCAAAATTGATGTCCCAATCGGTCAATGCTGTTCAACATACTGTTTTACCCGATGCAGAATCCTTGTTGCGTGATATGGAAACACTAACGTATTGCCAAGATGTTCCTATTTGGTCGACAAGTACTTATGCACAATTTCGTGTGATGCAAGGCGTGAAAGAAAGCGGCATCAAAGTAGTTTTGGATGGACAAGGAGGCGATGAGCTCTTTGGAGGATACGACCCACACCGTTCTTTTTATTGGAAAGGATTATCAACTCGTGAAAAGATGAGTGAAATGAACTGGGGAAAAGGATTTATACAGAATTTGAAATTTCATTTTCACCAACAAGCCCGTTTCGATTATGTATTTCGCTTATCTGCAGGTCTGAATTTACGTTTTCAGAAAAACTTTTTCAATGAGCATCAATTTTTGAATCCGGAGTTCTTGAATAACAATGTTCACAGATTCAACAATCAGCGACACTATCAGCAGCAAAACTTAAACAGTCGCTTGGCATTTGAAATGCAAAACACCTCCTTAAAAGGCTATTTAAAATGCGAGGATCGTTGTGCCATGTGGCATGGAATAGAATCGAGAACACCATTTGCCGATGATGTAAATTTGATAGAGTATTTGTTTTCGGTTCCAGCTTCCTATAAAATGCATGGCTCTCAGTTAAAAGCCTTGTTAAGAGATTCTTCGAATCAAGTAATTCCCGAAGCCATTAAAAACCGTAGCGACAAACAAGGCTATACAACACCGAACAATACATGGATTCGAAAACTAGCGCCAGAATTCAGGCACTATTTCAATGAGGCTTTAGAGCCCTATTTGGATGTTAAGAAAATCAATTCAGAATTTGAAAAGCTCTTCAATCCATCATCTGAAGTAGACACAGGCCGAATTTTTAAATTCTTGAGTTTTGCTGTTTGGATGAAAACGCAGCAATCAGAAAATGCCTGAGATTTTCAATTCAAAATAAATCCTGAGGAGGTTAGTTATTCTGACCTTATATTAAATGGATTTTACAAAAGGATTGATTGTTTATTAAAATATATTTTTTTTCATGAAGATTTTTAACATAGGTTTTTTGAATTAAAATATTGTTAGATTTGCCTTTCACAGCAATTATTAACATTAAATTCACATGAAACACTCTTTCTACGCAATTGTTACCGCAGCTGCTTTAGTGACTTCAGGAGGTTTGTTTGCTCAAAGCAAATTAATCGGGAAGCCAAGTGCCGCTCAAAAAAATGTCAAAGTGAAACGTCCACTCCATAATCACTTACGGAATTTGGAACTTCCTTTTTACCCAATTCAACCAAGCAACCCAACTGTAGCGAGCACAACAAATCGTTCATTTGGTCCTGAAGTTCGTATTGGACAGACTCTATACGATTTACAAACCAACAATTCTGTAAACTACCGTTTGGAGAATTTTGGCGATGGTACATTATC
>CAXNGM010000358.1:0-3076 GCA_964201695.1 Bacteroidia bacterium
GGTATCATTACATTTTCGATGGATGTAAATTCTGGCAAGAGCTGGTGAAACTGAAAAATAAATCCAATGTGTTGGTTCCGAAAAGCAGAAAGTTTGTGATCATTCAACAGCATTGGATTCTCGCCATCAAAATCGATTTCTCCGGAATCGGGGCGTTCCAATGTTCCTAAAATTTGCAATAAAGTGGTTTTTCCTGCTCCCGATGAACCAACAATGGAAACAACTTCTCCACGCTGAATATCCAAATCGACACCTTTCAAAACCTGAAGTTTGCCAAATGATTTCGTAATTGATTTTGCCTTAATCATGAATGAATACAATGAATATAATTGATTTAAATTCTGCTTTAAAGGAATTGTATTTTCGGCTAATTTAGGTTTTGTATTGCACGCTCGAAAGTAAATAAAATGGAATTGTAATCATTTCAATTTCCTGTAGCATCATGAAATAAAAACTACTACTTTTGCCCCAAATTCAAGTCGAAATGAATATTCACGAATATCAAGGTAAATCGATATTAAAGCGCTTCGGCGTTGCAATTCAGGAGGGTATTGTTGCCGAAACTCCAGAACAAGCGGTTGAAGCCGCAAAACAATTGCAAGAACAAACTGGTACCGGTTGGTGGGTTGTGAAAGCACAGGTGCATGCAGGTGGTAGAGGAAAAGGTGGTGGTGTAAAACTTGCCAAAAATCTGGATGAAGTGAAAGAAATTTCTTCGAAGATTCTTGGAATGACGCTAGTTACACCTCAAACAGGGCCAGAAGGAAAGTTCGTTCGTAAAGTGCTTATCGCACAGGATGTATATTATCCAGGTCCAGAAAAAACTGAAGAGTTTTACATGAGTGTATTGCTCGATCGTCAAACAGGACGCAACATCATCATTTATACGACTGAGGGTGGAATGGACATTGAGGAAGTTGCACACGATACTCCTGAAAAAATTCTTCGTGAAGAAATCGACCCACGTGTTGGTTTACAAGGTTTTCAAGCACGTAAAATTGCATACAACCTTGGACTTTCAGGAGAAGCGAACAAACAAATGGTGAAGTTCATTGGGTCACTTTACAAAGCATACGATGCTATTGATGCTTCCCAGTTCGAGATTAATCCAGTTTTAAAAACATCCGACAATAAAATCATCGCTGTTGATGCGAAGGTAAATTTGGATGAAAACGGTTTGTTCCGTCACCCAGATATCCTTGAAATGCGCGATGTGCACGAAGAAGATGCCACTGAAGTAGAAGCAGGTGAATTTAACTTGAACTATGTGAAGTTGGATGGAAACATTGGCTGCATGGTAAACGGTGCTGGTCTTGCAATGGCAACGATGGATATTATCAAACTTGCTGGTGGAGATCCTGCTAACTTCTTAGACGTTGGTGGTACTGCTGATGCAGCGCGTGTTGAACAAGCTTTCCGTATCATTTTGAAAGACGAAAACGTAAAGGCAATTCTCGTAAATATTTTTGGTGGAATTGTGCGTTGCGATCGTGTTGCGCAAGGTATTGTTGATGCATATAACAACATTGGAGAAATTCGTGTTCCAATCATTGTGCGCCTGCAAGGAACCAATGCTATTGAAGCAAAACGTATTATCGATGAGTCTGGACTTCGTGTAAAATCGGTTATTCTTTTACAAGAAGCTGCTGACAGCGTGAAAGAAGTATTGGCTTAACTCTTATTATTTATCTTTTTATAAGGTGCTCTTTTGGGCACCTTTTTTTATTTCATTTTGCTTTGTACCTTTGAAAATGCAAGTATTTAAAAACCATCGTTTCCAATTCCTTATAGTTCTTATTTTCATTGGACTATTCTTTTCAAATCAGACATCTGCTCAATCCGAGTTTCATGCGGGAGAGTTTATAGTTCAATTGCAAGGCAATCAGTCGGCAGCAATTCTTGAGAGGCAAATAAATAATCAATTTCCCAACTGGAATTTCAAGGCCGATCGAATCCTCTCTAAACGATTTCACATTTGGTTGTTCAAAGCCAACCCAGGAATTGAAGCACAAATTATTAAAACACTTCAGAATAATCCCAAAGTTCTTTTGGCCCAGGTCAATCATCAGGTGCAATTGCGCAATACGGCTCCCAATGATATTTCATACACACAACAGTGGTCGCTGAATAATACAGGACAATCAGGCGGAACTCCCGGAGCTGATATCGATGCTGAGTTAGCTTGGGATATTTCAACCGGTGGCGTAACGGCAACGGGTGATACAGTTGTTATTGCTGTAATTGATGGTGGTTTTCAAATGAATCATCCCGATTTAATAGATAGTTATTACCAAAACAGAAACGAAATTCCTGCAAACGGAATTGACGATGATGATAATGGATACATTGATGATATATCGGGTTGGGATGCTTATGGTAATGATGCTGTTTTGCCATCAGATAATCATGGTACTCACGTTTCGGGAATTATTGGAGCAAAGGGTGATAATGCAATTGGAATTGCAGGAGTAAATTGGAATGCGCGGATATTACCAATTGCTGGTTCCTCTGGAAATGAAGCAACCGTTGTTGCTGCCTATGCTTATGCTGCAGAAATGCGCATTCAGTATAACGAAAGCAATGGTGCAAAAGGTGCTTTTGTGGTTTCGACAAATTCATCTTTTGGTGTTGATCAAGCCGATCCTGCCGATTATCCAATCTGGTGTTCGTTTTATGATACCTTAGGTGCTTATGGAATTTTAAGCATTGGTTCTACCGCAAATGCGAATCTTAACATTGATCAAGTGGGAGATATGCCTACTGCATGTGCTTCGCAATTTTTAATTTCAGTGACAAATTCCACCAAAACAGATACGAAATACACAAGTGCTGGCTATGGTGTTGAAACCATTGATATTGCAGCTCCTGGTGAGGCTGTTTATTCGTGTATCACCAATTCGGGATATGCCAATTTATCAGGAACGTCAATGTCTTCGCCGCATGTTTCAGGGGCAATTGGTTTAATGGTAAGTGCTGCTTGTGAGCAGATGATGATTGATTACAAAGAAAATCCAGCTAATCTTGCTCTTATTTTCAAACAAAATTTATTAGATGGAGCTGATCAAATAAGTGCGTT
>CAXNGM010000359.1:0-3066 GCA_964201695.1 Bacteroidia bacterium
AGTCCAACTTTTTTACCTTGTTTGACCTCAGAAATAATCATTCCTCCTACACTAATTTCAATATCGTCGGGGTGGGCGCCAAAGGCTAATATGTCGAGCTTCATAGTTTTTTTCAAGATTGCAAAGTAAATGAAATCGCTCGAAATTACTCCTTCCTTTTTTGTACGTTTGATTCGATGAATATATATTTCTTTGGTGCTCCAATTGCTCATCCTGGATTGATTTCCAAAATGCTAAAATTCTGTTTGCAAAATATTTACTATGTAACATGCACACATTAAACGAAATTCGACAGCTTTTGCTCCGTGAAATTCGGATGGAATGGAAACAGAAGTATGCGATAAATGGCCTCCTGTTGTATGTGATTTCGACCATTTACGTTTGTTATTTATCGTTCAAATCATTGGTGGATGTTCCAACATGGAATGCCCTTTTTTGGATAATCCTATTATTCACTGCGGTGAATGCTACCTCAAAAAGCTTCTCTTCCGAAAGTCGCGGACGTTTGCTTTATTATTACACATTAGCAGGAGCTCCAGCAATTATTTTAGCGAAGATTATTTACAATGCACTGCTCATGTTGCTAATTTCTTTTGCAGGCTATGTCATTTATAGTTTGCTTATTGGAGATTTGGTGCAGGATAAACCCTATTTTATCATTGGATTGATCTTGGGCGCAACGGGATTTTCATCCGTTTTGACGTTAGTTGCTGCCATTGCCTCAAAAGCAAACAACAGCGGAACCTTGATGGCCATCTTGAGTTTCCCATTAATCATTCCGATGCTCATAGTGCTTATTCGCTTTTCGAAAAATGCTGCCGATGGCTTGGATCATTCTATCCAGCAACCCTATATTCTCGCGTTAATTTTAATCAATGTGATTGTGGTGGTTTTGGCGCGTTTGTTATTTCCTTTCTTATGGCGCGATTGATTTAACAGAATTTGATAGAGAAATGATTATGCACTTTGCCGTTTTAATATCAATTGATGTTATTCAATTTATCAGCATCGTTCTGATTCTTATTTTCTTTCTGATTGGATTTAAAATCCTTGAAACTTCCTGGTCCTTTAAAATTAGCAAGCCTTGGCAATGGGAGCAAGCAGTTAAAAACAAGCAAATTGACACATCCTTAATAAACATTGAAAAATCATACCGCGACAAAGTTCGTTTTTATACGTTCTGGTTTCAAATTGAACGATTGAAATCATTAAGCATACCCGGGGCATTTGCCGAATTAGGAGTTTATAAAGGCGAAACGGCGCGAATGTTTAATATAATGGATTCAACAAGAGATTTGTTTTTGTTCGACACCTTTGATGGATTTAACGAAGCCGATTTGAAGTTGGAAAATTCAACAGATTCCAAATATTCAACACGTAATTTTTCAGATACAAGTTTGGAAGCAGTGAAAAAACAGTTTGCACATGCTAATTCTGTTCATTTTCTTCCCGGTTATTTTCCTGAATCAACTGTTGGTTTAAAAGAGCAGCAGTATGCTTTTGTTCATCTCGATGCTGATTTGTATTTACCAACAATTAAAGCATTGGAATACTTTTATCCACGACTTTCACCCGGAGGTGTAATCATCATTCACGATTACAACCACACGTGGAATGGTGTTACGCAGGCAGTTGATGAATTTGCCAAGTCAATCCCCGAGCAAATAATTCCAGTAGCCGATTGGCAAGGAAGTTTACTATTGGTGAAGAATGCATAATCGATTATTGCGAATGCCAATCAATTCCAATAATCCAGAGTATTATTCTAATTTCGCATTCTATAAAATCCCATGATTTACATACTCCTTAGTATTCTGACTTCTTCATCGATTATGATCATTTTTAAAATGTTCGATCGATTTAAAGTAAATACATTAAATGCCATTGTTGTAAATTATTGGGTTGCTGCAACATTGAGTATTGTGCTCGATTCTTCTGGAATTTCTTTGGGAAAAGCCCCAATCGAACCTTGGTTTTATCAAGCCATCATGATGGGTTTTTTATTTATTACATTATTTAACATTATTGCTAAAAGCACCCAAAATATAGGCGTTTCTGTGACTACAGTTGCGAATAAAATGTCACTCATTATGCCTGTGATGTTTTCAATCATTGTTTTGCATGATGCCGTGAATGTTGTTAAAGTTATTGGAATTGTTTTGGCATTATTGGCAGTTTACTTAACAACGAAAAGTGATAATCGTAGTGCTGTTGATAAGCGTTTTATTGTTTATCCGTTTATTGTATTTATTGGAAGCGGAATAATTGATACGTTATTTAAGTACAACGATGAATTTACACTGGGCGAAAATGGTTTAGAACCCTTTGTTTCTTGGATTTTTATTACTTCCTCATTCCTAGGATTAATTGTACTTATTTTTAAATATGTACGTGAGAAATCATTGCCAGATAGAAACTCCATTGTTGCCGGATTTATTTTAGGATTTCCTAATTACTTTTCCATTTATTTTTTGTTGAAATCCTTGAATATTGGCATGGAAGGATCAGTAGTTATTCCATTAAATAATATTTCCATTGTGGCTGTTTCAGCGCTTTCTGGAATCTTTATTTTTCGTGAAAAAGGAACAAAAAGTAATATCATTGGATTGTTAATGGCAATAATTGCCATAGGTCTATTGGCATTTTCGAATGAAATCGGATTTGTTTTAGGTATTGGATGATTCAAGATAAATATACAACCATTGCTAGTCCAACCGAAGGAACATTTCGAGATCGGGGAAGTAAATTCATTGGGTATGCTTTCCCAGTAAGTAATGAAAAGGAAGTTAAAGAACATCTGCTAAATCTTAAAAAGTTGCATCCCTCTTCAAGGCATGTTTGTTATGCATTTCGAATTAATCCATTGAATGAATATTGGCGTGCAAATGATGATGGAGAACCATCTTCTTCAGCAGGTAAGCCCATCTTAGGGCAAATTCGTTCTATGGAATTGCAGAATGTTTTGGTTGCAGTGGTGCGTTATTTTGGTGGGACTTTATTAGGAGTTCCAGGTTTGATTCATGCTTATAAACAAGCAGCAATAGAAGCTTTACAACAAGCAGTTTT
>CAXNGM010000360.1:0-3061 GCA_964201695.1 Bacteroidia bacterium
CACTCAACAGCATCTACATCGTATGCATCAGCAACCGGAGTTCCTTGATATGTAGCATCAATCGGGCTTACATCAACCAATTTAATGTATTGCGCCCAAGCCAATGAACCTAAATCGAAATCAGTATCTTGACAACCATCGCCAATCCAGATGAAATGACAACCATCTTGAGAAGCGAATGCACGAATAGTTTCTGGGAAACGAGCACATGAAATATTACCAAAAGTTGATTCAGTTACACGAACATCATTGCCAACACCGTTTTTAATTGGGCTAGCAAATTTCAATGTGATATCCCCACCAAAACCAAGAGATACGAAGTTTTCAGTATCGTTGTTTTGAGGAGCACCTAATGATCTATCAGGATTGCTTCGGCTTGGAGATACTGTAGAACCATCATTTTGTTTCTTTTGATTGAAAGAAATAACTTCGCTTGCATAGCAAGATTGTGGCTCCTCAACACATACTTTAACAAAAGAGATATCGTCGAATCCAAAATCATTTCCAGCAGCAATAAGATTTGAATCAATAACTTTTAATTCAATTGGACCATTTACTGTAGATATATAAGAAGCAGAAACCGCTACCCATCCAGATGTAGAAGGTGAATAAGATGCAATTAGTTGCTCGCCTGCATAAAACTTAAGTTGTGATGGGTTGCCAACATTAAGTCTTTGAACGTATGCAGAGAAATCGTAAGTAGCACCAACAGAAACATTAATTGATTGAGACCAAATAGTTTTTACCGTTCCTGTATTACCATTAACCATTAAGAATTTACCTGAACGGCCTAATCCAGTCATGTTAGGGTGATATAAAGTTACATTAACATCT
Source organism: Bacteroidia bacterium (assembly GCA_964201695.1). GTDB lineage: Bacteria > Bacteroidota > Bacteroidia > M30B66 > M30B66 > CALQRR01. Next base: position 835 of record CAXNGM010000360.1, read on the forward strand.
ACACCGAATGTATTCTCAGAAACCATTTCAGAATTTCCAGAAACATCAGTTTTGAATGTATACTGAGATGTAAAACCGGTATTACCGCTTTCAAAATCCCCGTTTACAATAAGATTTGAACCGCAAGGAATAGTAGTAATACATTGTTCACCACCAGAAGCTTTTACTTTATTGTATTCAGTAGTTCCAACAGTCCAGTAAATCTTAGTCGTATTTGGTCCAATGTTAGCAGCTGTTTCAAAGTAAGTATCGCCGTTAGCAGCAGCAAGACCAGAACCAGATTGGCTTGTTCCATAAACATTCCAAGTGAATTCAATCGCTGTAGAAGTAGCATTACGAACTCTCCAACGACGACTAACGCTTGGGTCATTCGAACACATGGAAGTCAAATTAAGATAACTTGCAGGAGCAATTTCATCTTGAATTTCAAGACGGCTATCTGCAGAAGCAGTTGAAGTGGACACTTGCCCAAAACTTAGCGCAGCAAATAATGCCAATGCTGAAATTTTAAAAGGGTTGTTGTTTTTCATTGTTTTTGTTTTTGGTTAGATTATGTAAAGATTGAATTTAATTGCAATTTTCTTGACTAAAAGTTTGTTAAAACAGATTGATTTTTAGTGACTTAAATTTGTTTGAGTAAGAAAATCAATGTGTTTTTTGGTTAAAAAAAATTTAAGTTGACAAAAATAAACATAAATATCAATATAAAACTAAATTATTAACAATATTATTTAAAATCCAAAGCACATAGGTATGTTTAATTATTTGAATATGTGTTATTTATAGCTAATACAGTAGGAATATTTGAATTGAAATGCATGTTTCAAGTTTCGATTCCAAATTCTGAAAATAATTTTGGGTAATACTGAACTTAATTTTAATAGTTACATAAACCCACAAAATCCTCTTATATGAAAGTCATTTCTTTTTTGTCGGCGCTATCGCTGACCATCTCCAGTTTTGCTCAAAAACCTATTCAAACGGCACAAGAGCAGCTTGTTTCAGCACTTAATCAGCATAGTATCGAATTAACACAACAGCTCTACAAACCGGGAGCGAATCTCTTTTGTTCACCATATAGTTTAAGTGCAGCTCTTGCCATGACTTATGCCGGAGCAAGCGGACTTACAGCTTCAGAAATGGAAAAGGTGATGCATTATCCTCAGGCCTCAACACACGAGGGGTTTTTGATGATGACCAAACGGATGGAAGAGATCAATGCCAAAGGGAAAATCAAATTAGCTGTTGCCAATGCTTTGTGGAATCGACTAAAGCTTCACCCTGATTATTTAGCGATTACGAAGAAATACTATAACGCTGAAGTCTATCCATTAACGAGCGAAATACCCATTAATGATTGGGCTTCGAAGAACACCAATGGAAAAATCCCCAAAGTGCTGGAACCCGGTGATATTACCCCATTGATAAAATTGGTATTAACGAATGCCATTTATTTCAAAGGCGATTGGGTGAAAACCTTCGATAAGGAAAATACGCAAGAAGCTCAATTTTATCAAAGCAATAAGAGCATTTCATCATGCAGTCTAATGGTTGCGAAAGATGATTTTAAGTATGGGCAATTTGATGGTTTTCAAGCCATTGAACTTCCTTATTCGGGCGATGATTTAAGCATGGTTGTTCTTTTACCCAAAAGAGAAAGCTCTTTAAGGCAAGTGCTTCAATCATTGAATGTAAAAGAACTCGACACTCAATTACGCGCATTAAAAAACCAGCAAGTAGAATTGTGGCTTCCTAAATTCAAATTAGAAACATCTTACGAATTGAAAGACGTCTTAATGCAAATGGGAATGAACGCTCCTTTTAATCGTGCCGATTTTTCAAAAATGACAACAGACAAAACACCCTTAGAAATCAGTCGCATTATTCAGAAAGCTTTTGTTGAGGTGAATGAAAAAGGTACTGAAGCAGCTGCAGTTACAGTTGTGATGATGGCAACTGAATCAAGCATCAATCGACATGAAGATCTAATTCCACAGTTTCGCGCAGATCGTCCATTTCTGTTCCTCATTCGCGATAAACAAACGGGAGCGATTCTGTTTACCGGTGGATTGGAGAAGCCTTGATGTTAAATACAAAATCAAATGCTTGAATTTTATAAATTTGACGCATGCGATTTTTATTTTTAACGCTTTCAGTTTTCCTGATTTTCCTCATTTCTGTTCAAGCTCAGGTAAACTATAATGATGATATTACCATAAGTCCAACG
>CAXNGM010000361.1:0-3057 GCA_964201695.1 Bacteroidia bacterium
TCGATGCACATCAATGGACGCGCTCATGGTCCTGCCGAAGGAACTACAACATGTCAATTGCACATGCGCAAATTCAACGATGGCGATACCATTACGGTTGAACCATTCCGTGCAAAAGCATTTCCGATTGTGAAAGATTTGATGGTCAATCGCTCTGCGTTCGATCGCATCATTCAAGCAGGTGGATTCGTATCTGTTAACACAGGAAATGCAGTTGATGCCAATAGTCTTCCCATTCCAAAACCCGATGCTGATAAAGCTTTTGATGCTGCTGCTTGTATTGGTTGTGGTGCTTGTGTAGCTACATGCAAAAATGCATCTGCAATGTTATTCGTTTCTGCCAAAGTGAGTCAGTTGGCTTTGTTGCCTCAAGGTCAACCGGAACGTCATATTCGTGTTCAGAAAATGGTAGACTTGATGGATGCCGAAGGATTTGGAAATTGCTCCAACACCGGTGCTTGCGAAATTGAATGTCCAAAGGAAATTAGTCTTTCCAACATTGCGCGTATGAATCGCGATTATCTTGTTGCGAAAGTGATTGATTAAATTGATTCGATTTATAAAAATAAAAAAAGGGCTTAGGCCCTTTTTTTATTGGATGTATCGGAAACTTTAATAAAATTAATCTTCATCTACATGCTTAGATGGTTTAAACATCTGATACATAAAAGCCATATAAAGCAGAGCAATAATTGCTGTAAGCACAATCATATTGGTATCTTTCATAATTATTTCTGTTTTTTAGAATTTATATAGATTAATAAAAGTAGCATCGTAGGTGGCCAAAGTCCTATAAAAGTGGCTCGCTCAACCTCTTGCTTTTCTATAAAAAGATACTCGGAATAGAATATAACGATAATAGTCATGATTAATATCGCTAACTCGATGGGTGAAAATTTCTTAAGCATTTATCATTATTTAGGTTAATCGTGAATTAATTTCGTTTCAATAATACTGAAAAAATTGGAATTGTTTATACTGTTCTTAAATATTAGTCAAGCACTATTCTGCTAATTAATTCGCTTCAGAAAAAAGAAAGATGACTTTATACTATAATTGAATTGTAATTCTAGCAGATATGTTTTGTAAGGATTTAGTGTTTATTAGACATGGTAAATCCCATATTACATATTCGAAATGCTTAATTGTTAAATGCTTGTAAATCAATTTTAACAAAATTAAAAACAGCTTGTATCCCAAAGACTACAGTGAAGGATTTACTCTCATAAAATCATTTGTTCAGCAATTGGAGATTTGTATTGATTAATTCGGGTTTATTTATGCTTTAAGTTCGAAATCATCTTCTCTAAAATGGCTCGAGTTTCGACCGACCACCATTGCTTGATTGTGGGTTCGAAGGCTGTTGCAAAATCGGGAGTTAACCGCTGAATAAGAGCATTTCGGAAGTTGAGTTTACTCTGCGCCCAAACCGAGGTGCTAAACTGTAAGTACTTTTCGAGTTGAGCCAAACCGCGTGATTCGACACCATCGAGCGGACAAATTTCATTTACCAATCCAATGGATAAAGCTTCATCGGGCGTATGTAATTTTCCTTCGAGTAAACTCTGGTATGCTTTTCCGCGACCAATCACAGAACTATACAAATGAAAAATGGTTTCGGGAACTACTATCCCAAAGGGAATTTCGTTGAGTCCAATTCGGTAATTTCCTTCCGACATAACACGGTAATCGCAACCCAATGCCAAAACGCAACCACCAGCAGGGCAATGTCCCGTAATAGCAGCAACAATAGGTTTGGGAAATGAAACAATGCGACGAATTAAGCGATCGTATATTCTCCAAAAATCGAGAATTTCAGTTTCGTTGTACTGATACAATTCAACGACATCCAATCCAGCGGAGAAAAACTCACCATGTCCAGTCAGCAAAACCCCTTGAATTTGGTCATTGGCTTTCAGTTCCAGCAAGCACTCGAGTAATTCATTCACGAGAACTGCATTTATTGCATTTGCTTTGCCCCGACTTAATCGAACCGTTGCAATGCGATTACTTATTACCAATTGGATCGTTTCCATAATCTTAATTTGTAAATAAAAATAGGTGTTTCAAGCAAACGATGTTCTAAAAATATTTTGTTAATAACTGAAAATGTAGGCCGGTGTAAAAAAGCAAGTATCTGCTAAATTTGTTAAAACCGATTAAAAGCGATTGATTTTTGAATCCTCTACTTAATCGATGTAATTTAAAACTAAAACGTATATGTCTCTTACACAAGAACAACAACGTGAACTGGAGCAACTCAATGAGTTGTTTCGAAAGTTCGATAATCAGATGGTTGCATCTGATGTTCAGTCTGATGAGCTTGTTCATCAATTTATGATGGAAGAGTTTCCTTTAGTTAACTTAGAAAAAGCACAATTGGAGGCATTAGCTGAAAAACGTCAAGCATTATTGAAAAAACGGAGTACTTCGCCGATTCAGAAAGTTTCAACGGATGGAGATATTCAGTTAGAATTTTAATCTTTTTTCTCAAATTCGAAATCCGAAAATATCTCATTTTCGGATTTTTTTATGCCTCATATTATATTAAACCATGCGCATCATTCCGTTTTTTATCACACTATTGAGTTTTGCTTTTTCTAATATACAAGCACAAACAAACCAAGATTCACTTTTTATCCGCCGCATTTTCGATCAGGCATTAACCGATAGTCGCTGTTATGAGGTGTTGGAACATTTGTGCACGAAAATTCCTGCGCGATTAAGTGGTTCCGTTGGTGCTGCAAAAGCCGTCGATTACATGTTTCAAGTTTTAAAAGAAGAGAAATTTGATTCAACATTTCTGCAGCCAGTAATGGTTCCGCATTGGGTTCGTGGTTCAATTTGCAAAGTGAATGTTAATCAAAAAGGAGTAGATCCCAAATCGCTTGTTGCGTGTGCATTGGGTGGAAGTGTTGGTGGTAAAGCAAACGCCAGCATAGTTGAAGTTCAGCATTTCGAAGACTTAGATAAATTAGGAGAAGCCGGTATTAAAGGGAAAATCGTGTTTTTTAGTCGGCCGATGGAGCCTCGACACATTCATACATTTGAAGCGTA
>CAXNGM010000362.1:0-3053 GCA_964201695.1 Bacteroidia bacterium
GGCCAACTTCCCGCTTTACGGCGATATGAGCCATCGCGTCATGAACATACTCGGAGAATACTCGCCCGATATTGAAATTTACAGCATCGACGAGGCCTTTCTCAAACTCAAAGGATTCGAACGGTTCGATTTGCAGGAATACGGAATTGGCATGCAGCGCCGGGTTACGCAATGCACCGGAATTCCCGTGAGCGTGGGCATTGCACCCACCAAAGCACTCGCGAAAATAGCCAACCGCATTGCCAAAAAATTCCCCAAAGAAACCCAAAGTTCCTACCTCATTAACTCCGAAGAGAAACGCATCAAAGCACTGAAATGGTTGCAAATTGAGGATGTTTGGGGAATCGGTCGTCAGCATGCAAAACGACTTCGTGCCGTTGGTGTTAAAACAGCGTATGATTTCACCCAACTGCACGATTCCTGGGTGCAACAACACATGTCGATTGTGGGCCTGCGACTGAAACGCGATTTACAAGGAACTCCCACACTCGATTTGGAACTGTTACAGCCCAAGAAAAACATCGCCACTACCCGATCGTTCGAACGCAATTACAGCAAAATTGAAGAGCTCGAAGAACGTGTGGCCACCTTTGCCGTTTCCTGCGCCGAGAAACTCCGCAAACAGAAATCCTGCTGCAATACCATCATGGTGTTTATTCATACCAACGGACACCGGAATGATTTGCCCCAATACAGCCGAAACATCGTGGTGAAATTGCCCTTCCCTAGCAATTCGGCCATCGAGCTTGCTAAGTTCGCCAAACAAGCCCTACACTACATTTTCAAAGAGGGTTATCAATACAAAAAAGCCGGCGTGCTAGTGATGGATTTCACCCCGCAAGACAAAACCCAATTGCGCCTGTTCGACAATAGTAACCAGCAACACGTTCCGCTCATGATGGCCATGGATAAGATTAATTCCATGTACGGACAGCAAAAAATTCGGCTGGCTGCACAAGATACCAAGCGCGTGTGGAAAATGAAGCAGGAAAAACTTTCGCCGCGCTACACCACCAATCTCAACGATATTATTACAATCAAGGTCTGATGTGCTTCCATTCCAAACAGTCCAAATCGGCACAAGAGTTGAAAGTTCGTTTTAAAGCCAATTTCCCGCAGGAAGAAGCTTACAAAGCGGGCGTGTACAATGGATTTCAACATCCACAAACGCCCGTCATTACACAAGCGAATCCAAGCAACATCGAGCTGTTTAGTTGGGGCCTCCTGCCCGCTTGGGCCAAAGACGAGAGCTTCCGAAAAAACACACTCAACGCCCGCATCGAAACCATTCAAGAAAAACCTTCTTTTCGCAACGTAACGCATAACCATTGTTTGGTCTTGGTTGATGGATTTTACGAATGGCAATGGCTTGATGCACAAGGCAAGCACAAACAAAAATACCTGATGCATTTACCCAATAACGAAGCGTTTGCATTGGCAGGATTGTGGAGCAATTGGGCGGATAAAAACACCGGCGAAATTCGGCACACCTACACCATTCTCACCACCGAAGCAACTGGACTCATGCGCGAAATTCACAATTCTACGTTGCGAATGCCCATCATAATAAACGAACAATCGGAACAGGATTGGCTCGCGGGAAAAATCTACCAAACCGGTTACGAAAACTTAATTGCAAGTCCAATATAATTTAGAACTTCGCTCGAAGAATGAAATTAAACATGGAATTGGATTTTGGGGCCTGCCTCCTGCGTCGGCACCGGGCTTTTCGCGGTGCACGGCACCTTGCTACAATCCCTGGCCCAAGCATTTCGTTTTATTGCAACCAATCAATTCCTAAAAACCTTACTTAATAAGAGGGATAAATCAAAAAGGAAAACTTACTAATGGAGACATTAACTTCGGTGTTTTGAAGATGCTAATTCATTAAACAATGTTAATGTTGGAAGTAAATTACATGATAATACAAGATACGCAACAAAAGATTCTCCTGTTAAAACAAATAAAATAGGTGAATATTCATATATCCAAATACTATTTTTTAGTTTGGTGTCTTAATTTTGAATTTTAGTACGACATAAAACCGATAATACCAGTAACATAGAATTGGATATTTGATTCTTTTTTACGAGAGGAAATAGAAAAGTCACAGAACAAATTGGCTCTGCAAGTGGACTGCCATAATATCCGACTTTTATGAGATCTTGAATTCATAAACTGATTAATTATTTCGTAGGATAATTTTTCATAAGTTATTTTTTCATCAAAATGATAAATTCTTCCTAAACAAATTTCTGTTAAGGGACAAACATACTTTTTTAATTTTTTGGCAAAATAATCTACTCTATTATCAAAATCCTTTAGTTGGATACCACGAAATGATAAATCATTATTGTGTGTTATATTGTTATAATCACACATATAATTTGATTGATATTCTGCCGCTAAATAACAAACATCATGTTTTTTATAATTAATTAGTTGGAGTTTATCTCGCTCATTATTACAAGCATCCAAAGTTAACTTTGATAACAGAGAGTAATTTATGTTATTAAAATCAACGATGTCAAATTTTGTTTGACAATAAGAATTGGATAAGATGAATGTTAGTAGAATCCCTATGTAATTTTTCATTTTATTAAATATTAATTTATAAAATCAATCCTCCTACATAGCCAATTTAAGGACATCATTGCCTATTTGATGGGAACATAATGCTTTATCTATACATTCAATAATTGAAAGCATCAGACTTTTTAATAACGTGTCTTTTCAGAAAAATGTTGTTTGCAATTGCACAATAGTTTATCCGTTCATTTTGAGTTAAGAAAACTTAGTTGCAAGTCCAATATAATTTAGAACTTCGCTCCGAAGAATGAATCTAAAAATGGAGTTGGATTTTGGGGCCTGCCTCCTGCGTCGGCACCGGGCTTTTCGCGGTGCACGGCACCTTGCTTCAATCCCTGGCCCTAGAATTTCGTTTTATTGCAATCAATCAATTCCTAAAAAACGCACACAATGGAAGTAGAACGTTCTGAAATTCGCTGTAAGGACTGTGGCACCTGGAATAAAACCACGATTCAAAATCCAGT
>CAXNGM010000363.1:0-3043 GCA_964201695.1 Bacteroidia bacterium
ATAAGTCCTTTGAATTGGCAAGGGCTTTTCAGTGGTTTGACCCATAGACAAAAGCGGTAAAAGCAAGCCAAGTGTGATTGTGTGATTGAGTTTCATACTTCGGAAAATTAATTTTTGATGACATTTAACTCTTTCCCAACCTTAATAAACGCAGCAATGGCTTTATCTAAATGTTCCCTTTCATGACCCGCTGATATTTGAACACGAATCCGTGCTTGATCTTTGGGAACAACTGGGTAATAGAAACCAATAACATAGATCCCTTCGGCCAATAATTTTTCTGCGAAAACCTGACTCAATCGAGCATCATACAACATTACAGGACAAATGGGGTGAATTCCGTCCTTAATATCGAAACCAGCCTCTTTCATTTTTGATCTGAAATATGCAGCATTATCCATTAATTTATCACGCAAATGTGTTGATGAACTCAATAGGTCCAAAACAGCGATACTAGCTCCAACAATTGATGGCGCAAGAGAATTTGAAAACAAATAAGGCCTTGAACGTTGACGAAGAAGATCGATAATTTCTTTCTTCCCCGAAGTAAATCCGCCCATTGCACCACCAAGCGCTTTTCCAAGTGTTCCGGTAATAATATCAATCTTTCCAAATACACCACAATGCTCGGCTGTTCCTCTTCCTGTTTTACCTAAAAAGCCCGAACTGTGGCAATCATCAACCATGATGAGAGCGTTATATTTTTCTGCCAACTCCACAATTTTATCCAATTGGGCAATGTAACCATCCATGGAAAAAACGCCATCCGTTACAATTATTCGGAAACGTTGCGCTTGAGATTCAATGAGTCGCGCCTCCAAATCGGACATATCGTTATTGTTGTATCGATAGCGAACCGCTTTACACAAACGAACACCATCAATAATAGAAGCATGATTTAATGAATCGGAAATGATTGCATCCTCTGCACCAAAAAGCGGCTCGAAAACTCCTCCATTTGCATCAAATGCAGCTGCGTATAAAATCGTGTCTTCCGTGCCTAAAAATTCGGATAACTTTCTTTCCAGTTCTTTGTGAATGTCTTGCGTTCCACAAATAAAACGCACGCTACTCATTCCAAAACCATGAGAATCGAGTGTTTCGTGGGCTGATTTTACTACTGCTGGATGAGATGAAAGTCCGAGGTAATTGTTCGCACAAAAATTCAGGACTTCTTGACCTGAACTCACTTTAATTTCGGCTCCCTGCGGATTTAAGATGATTCGTTCGCGTTTATAAAGACCGGCTTCTTCAATGGCTTGTAATTCGTTTTGAAGAAATTGTTGGTATGTTCCGTACATTTTATATGATTTATGGGTGCGAAGATATTGATGTTTGGATTAAGAAAATACACCCTGAAAAATTAACGAAGTCGTATATTTTTAAACTCATTCCAATAAGCCAAGATTTACAAAATACCCATTTAGATTGATGTTTCTTCCTTCGTAAAAGATAAATCCTGCAAGATTTGCCCCTTTTTCAACTCATATTTATTTCGATTTTCTAAACACGTGTAGTTTTCTTTTTGTTACTTGTGTAAAGTATCTGCAAATAATAACTTGAAGATATTATTTTGAGTGTTTTTGGACACCAGTATTTCTGTTCTGTATTGTCAATCTCTGCTTAATTAAACTCTTCCTTTGATATTTTAAAAGTACCATTTCAAAAACGCACTAATGTCAATTCAAAAAACAGCCTTTTTAATTTTATTATTTATTTCAGCTTTAGGAAAAGGTTCGCCTGCAAGCATTTTAACACTCAAAAACTATTCTAAAAAAAGTGGTGACGATTCACTTGTTAAAAAATCGGGAACAGTAAGATGCGCAGAAATTGCTTGTTTTACTTCAATTACTCCAACCATTCAAACCGATTCTTTAATCATTCCCACTAGTCACTCCTTTCAGGTTTTAGCTCAAAGTGGTGATGTATATACAAATGGTGCCGTCTTTCCAGAAAACTTTGATTTTACATGCTTTGTTCCAATAAGCGGAAGTAGTTCGTCGGGTATCATTACCCTTAATCACGAAAATAATGTGCTGGGAGGAATGTCTGTAATGGATGCGCAATACGACACATCATCACATCTCTGGAATATTGAAAATGTCGGACCCGTAGATTTTTCATCGGTTGTAAAAACGGAAAGAAGCTGTTCGGGAGGCTTAACTCCATGGGGAACGGTTTTAATGGGCGAAGAAGTAAGGAGTTTAGTGGATACCAATAGCGATGGCTATAAAGATGTTGGTTGGCTCGTTGAAGTAAACCCTTTTACCAGACAAGTAATGGAATATGGGAATGCGGGGCAGCAAAAACTTTGGGCAATGGGGCGCATGTTGCACGAAAATGCTGCTGTTTCTTATGAAGATAATAAAACTGTTTATTATGGTGAAGACGACTCTTTGGGATGTGTGTACAAATTTATTGCTAACCAAGCAGGAAACTTATCCGAAGGGGTGCTTTTTGTTTTAAAATTAGATTCTATTCTACAATTTGGAGAACCAACAAATACTAATGGCTCCTGGCTGCCGATTGGAAATTCTACTCAATCCGAAAGAAATAACACCCATCAAATTGCTTTAGATTTAGGAGCAACGTCTTTTTATGGAATTGAAGATGTTGAAATTGGGCCCGATGGATTTATTTATTTTGCATCAAAAGGACATGGGAGAATTTACCGGTTTATAGACAATGACTCAACAATATCTCAGTTCGAAACTTTTGTAGGTGGTCGAAATTATGAGATACTAACCCAAGATAGCTCCTACAGTGAACCCTGGGGGATTGGAAACGACAACCTCGCTTTTGATGGAGAAGGAAATCTTTGGGTTTTGCAAGATGGCTCTAAAGACTTTATTTGGGTAGTTAAAAATGGCCATACGCAAGAAAATCCTTTGGTAGAAATTTTCGCATCTACCCCTAAAGGATCCGAACCTACTGGCATTACATTTTCTCCCGACAAAAGATTTCTATTTATGTCGCTACAACACCCCGACAGCACAAATATTTTGCAAATAGAAGCCTCTGGGAATTTCGTGAAATTTAATAA
>CAXNGM010000364.1:0-3042 GCA_964201695.1 Bacteroidia bacterium
GAAAGAGTTATGGCCTAAATTTTCCGATTTAGGAGACTTAGTAAAAAAGCTTCGTAATAAATCCGCTGAATGATGACCGCTTTCAAACGCAAATTTGCCACACTTGCCAAAGGAATCAGCTTGTTGATTAAAAAACCGGCACTTCTCAACACACTCATCGACCAAGAAGATCAGCACGAGCTCATTGTAAAAGAATCTTTTCAATTAAAGACTGGTTTTCCTGAAGTCGATTATTTCAAATTGTGGGATGCCGATACCGAAGAAGTTTTTCCGTTTGCATTTTTAGATGGAGGTTCTTTACCAACCGATTTGGCTCTTTTGCGCATTTTAGCGAAGAAACTGAATGCCCAGACCTATTTCGAAATTGGCACCTGGCGAGGAGAAAGTGTGAGCAATGTAGCATCCATTATTCCGAATTGCTTCACCTTGAATTTAAGTGCCGATCAAATGCGTACTCGAAATTGGGCCGAAGAATACATTCAATTGCACGGACATTATTCGAAGGCGCATAAAAACATCACCCACCTTCATGGAGATTCCCGCGATTTCGATTTCTCCGAATATATTGGCAAAATGGATTTGGTTTTTGTGGATGGCGATCATCATTATTTAAGCGTGGTTCAAGACACTCAAACAGCATTTAAACTGATTCGCCCGGGTGGAATTATTGTCTGGCACGACTACGGCCATTCGCCTGAAAGCATTCGCTGGAATGTTGCGCATGCGATTTTGGAAGGATGTCCACAAGAATTTCGGGCGAAACTTTATGCCATTTCAAATACGCTTTGCGCGGCATATCTTCCTTTTGAAGTCGAAACTCAAACGCGTCATTATCCGCGCAAACCAGCAAAAAGTTTTAAAATAACCCTTGAGCGAACTCAATCCTAATGTGCGGAATTGCAGGACTTTTCTCTCCCGAAGGAATATCTCCGGAGCATCTAAAACGGATGAGCAAAACCATTGCGCATCGCGGTCCGGACGGGGAAGGATTTGTATTTTTCACCGAGCAAAAAGCCATTCCGCAAGCAAGTGATGAAACTCCAGAAAATTGCATTGGACAAAGTAATGGGTGGAGTCCAGAAACACGCCAAACTGAAATTTCAGAAAAAATTCAAGGTGGATTTGCGCATCGACGATTATCAATCATCGACTTAGCTGCAACGGGACATCAACCCATGTGCAGCATCGATGGCCGATTTTGGATTACGTTTAACGGGGAGATTTACAATTACCTCGAATTACGCGAAGAACTTCAAAACTTGGGTGCGCGCTTCATTTCACAAAGTGATACCGAAGTAGTATTAAACGCTTATCATTATTGGGGAGAAGCCTGCCAACATCGTTTCAATGGCATGTGGGCATTTGCCATTTACGACCAAGATCAGAAAACGCTTTTTGCTTCACGCGATCGCTTTGGAGTGAAGCCTTTCTATTACTCCCAATTTGAAAATCGTTTTGCATTTGCCTCCGAACAAAAAGCACTTTTAACTTTACCTTGGGTTCCATTTCAAGTAAACCAAGACGCAGTTTTCGATTATTTTCTTTTTAGTCAGATTGAATATCAAGCAGCTGGTTTTTTTGAAGGGATTTTAGAATTGCCTGCTGGACATTCTTTAATATATTCATTAAACAACAGAAATGTTTCAGTTAAACCATGGTATACTCTAAAAGTAAACGAAAGTGATGAGCCATACAATAAAGTACAAAACGACAAACATGTTTCGCGCATTCAAGAATTATTGAGCGATGCAGTTCGATTACGACTTCGGGCAGATGTTCCAGTAGGATCTTGTTTAAGCGGCGGACTCGATTCTTCGGCGATTGTTGGTTGGATGAGAAAGCATTTGGGAGAATCCAATCCTTTGCATGTGTATACCGCCGAATTCCCTGGTAATTCTGTCGATGAAGGCAAATGGGCAACCTTGATGGCTCAATCGGTCAATGCTATTCAACATACTGTGTTACCCGATGCAGAATCCTTGTTGCGCGATATGGAAGCACTAACATATTGCCAGGATGTTCCCATTTGGTCGACTAGCACGTATGCACAATTTCGTGTGATGCAAGCTGTGAAAGAAAGTGGAATCAAAGTAGTTTTGGATGGACAAGGAGGCGATGAGCTTTTTGGAGGATATGATCCGCATCGTTCCTTTTATTGGAAAGGTCTATCTGCTCGTGATAAGATAATTGAAATGAAAGCTGGAAACGGTTTGATACAGAATTTGAAATTTCATTTTCACCAACAAGCCCGTTTCGATTATGTTTTTCGATTGACGCCAGGGATGAATTTACGTCTTCAGAAAAACTATTTCAATGAGCATCAATTTTTGAATCAGGAGTTCTTGAATTACAATGTTCAACGATTCAACAATCAGCGCCAATATCAACAGCAAAACTTAAACAGTCGCTTAGCATTTGAGATGCAGAATACTTCCCTGAAAGGCTATTTAAAATGTGAAGATCGCTGCGCTATGTGGCATGGAATAGAATCGCGCACACCCTTTGCCGATGATGTTCATTTGATAGAGTATTTATTTTCGGTTCCTGCATCCTATAAAATGTACGGCTCTCAATTAAAAGCATTGTTAAGAGATGCTTCGAGTCAAGTTATTCCAGAAGCCATTAAAAACCGAAGCGACAAACAAGGCTATACAACACCTAACAATGCTTGGATTCGGAAGCTTGCTCCTGAATTTAAATCTTATTTCACCGAATCGCTTGATCCTTATGTGGATGTTAAAAAAATCCATGCTGAATTTGGAAAACTATTCAACCCAACCTCTGAAATTGACACGGGACGAATATTTAAATTTTTGAGTTTTGCCGTTTGGATGAAAAGGCATCAAACAAAAAACGTTTAATATTAAACAACCTCGATTTGATAAGCATTCTGACTTTTAAAATGAAATTTGCTAATAGATTGATTATTAAAAATTTCAATCTATTTTTCATGAAGATTTCCAACTTAGGTTTTTTGAATTAAAATATTATTAGATTTGCCTTTCACAGCAATTATTAACATTAAATTCACATGAAACACTC
>CAXNGM010000365.1:0-3039 GCA_964201695.1 Bacteroidia bacterium
TTTAAACGCTATGAGAATATGGATGCATTGAAAATGGAGCTAGATTCGAAGCAGGATCAAATTCAATGTATCGTAGCATCTCCCAAGTCTGGCTTAAGCAATATCGAATTCGGAAATTCTCAAAACCCGGGTCTAGCCGATTATGCCGACCAAATTGACACCATGAAATTCCTTGCAAATTTGCCTTAATCGAATTTTATTATGTTAAAATTGAAATTCTTCGTCCTATTCATTTTTCAAACTTTCCTCATGCATTCTCAAAACGATTCCGTCATAGTTACAGGCAAATACAACCCCATTTTACTCGAATCTGATTGGTTTAAAAGCTGGAATAAAGAATCGGAAAATTACCAGCCCGATGAACAAACAATGGTTGAATTGCAAAAGAAAGATTCAAGTATCTACACGTTTACGGTGTATTTAGGAACTTGGTGTGAAGACAGTCAGAAACATGTTCCATCATTTATTCATATTGCCCGTAAACTCAACTGGGATTTCACGCTCGTGGGTGTAAATCGCGAAAAGGAATGTCCTTTCGATAAGAAAGAATGTAAAAACTGGGATATTGAATTCGTTCCAACCATTATTGTTTTTAAGGAAAATTTGGAAATTGGGCGCATCATAGAAAGTCCGCAAAAAAGTATCGAAGAGGATTTGTTAAAGATTATGAATTAATTGGGCGCATTTTATTGCTACGCAAAGCTTCGCAAAAAACCAGGCTGTTCGCTATAGTACTCGCCTAAAAGGCTCCGGGCTGCCGCTTCCATCCTTTGCGCAAAATCAAGAAATGGTTCATTTATTAAAGAAATAAGTCTGCAAACAAACTGTATTAAAAAACATGAATAGCACCCAAATAAAATCGCAACGAATCGAATCAATCGATTTACTTCGAGGCCTTGTTATGGTCATAATGGCGTTAGATCACACCCGTCATTTCTTTCATTCGGGAGCTATGAATTATAATATTTCAGATTTTAATACAACAAGTCCAGAACTGTTTTTTACACGCTTTATCACGCATTACTGTGCACCCGTTTTTGTATTTTTAGCAGGCACTTCCTCTTATTTGTATGGCATCAACAAATCGCGTAAATCACTTTTTGTTTTTCTTTTTACACGTGGCATTTGGCTAATCTTTTTAGAAATATTTTTAAATAACTTTCTCTGGAGATTCGATTTTACCTACAAATTCATTGTCCTTCAAGTTATTTGGGCCATTGGCTTTAGTATGATTTGCCTGTCGTTCATTTCTTTTTTACGATTTCGGTTAATACTTAGTATCGGTTTAATCATTGTTGCAGGACACAATCTGTTAGATTTCATCACCTTCGATGGCAATAATCTAAAATCAATTGTCTGGTATTTACTTCATCAACGTCATAGAATATCACTAATCGAAGGACATGTTTTTGGTGTTTTTTATCCTGTATTGCCTTGGATTGGAGTAATGAGTTTGGGGTATTGTTTCGGTAAAATCTATGAAAAAGGATTCGATCAAGCAATTCGAAAAAAATGGTTGATAACACTCGGAATTTCATCCATTTTATTGTTTGTCATTTTAAGAACAGTCAATGTTTATGGTGATTTAGTTCCATGGACAATTCAAAAAAACAACACATTCACCTTTTTATCTTTTCTCGATGTTACTAAGTATCCACCATCATTTTTGTATTTATTGATAACACTCGGCCCCGGATTTTTATTCCTTTACGCAAGCGAACACGTAAATAATAAAATCAGTCAATTTCTCATAGTTTTCGGAAGAGTTCCATTATTCTATTATTTCATGCACATGCTGTTTATTCATCTTGCTGCGGTTCTGCTATTTATGATAACAACAGGAAATTACACAAACACGATTGATGCATTTAAACAAGCTCGAAATGCTGATTATGGCTATTATTTGCCTGGTGTTTATATTGCTTGGATTGTCATTGTATTGCTTTTATATCCATGCTGCAACTGGTATATGAAATACAAAAACAAGAATAAAGATTCTTGGTGGTTATCGTATTTATAATGAGATCAAAAAGCTAAATAACAAAACACTCAATGACTCAATTTGGGTCATCGTTTTCAAACTAATTCAAGATCAATTCTAAGATATTCATTTATTTTGCCCAAAATATTTCATCATGCGTAAATTCATCATTCCAATTATACTTCTTAGTTGCTTTCAATTAGGAGCACAAGAAACTAATTCACTCAACCAGAATGGGAAATTTTGGATGAGTTGGGGATATAACCGTGCTTGGTATTCACAAAGTGATATTCATATTCAAGGCAACGATTTCGATGTGACATTTTACGATGTAAAAGCTGTGGATCGTCCTGAGGCATTCAGTTTGAAAAACTATTTCAGTATTACACGAATTTCGATTCCTCAGAACAATTACCGTTTGGGCTATCAAGTAAACCAACATTGGGGATTTTCTTTGGGATTGGATCACATGAAATACGTGGTTCGCAACGATCAAGATGTGAACATGTCGGGCGTTGTATTGCCTGCCAGTAATCGTTCGAACAATTATGTTGGTTCGTATATCAATACTCCCGTTTATTTGAGCAGCAATCTTTTAAGATTTGAGCATACCAATGGATTGAATTTACTAAGTGCTGATGCCGAATATACTTGTCGCATTGCAGAACTTTTCAAGAATCGATTAGGCATTTATTGGCAAACAGTCCTTGGATTAGGCATTGTAATTCCCAAAACGGAAGCCCACATTTTTGCCGACAATGAATTTCCCGATGGATATGGAATCGATAATAAATACCACATTGCTGGTTATTCTGCATCATTTCGGATTGGTCCTGAAATTCGATTTTTGAAGAACTTCTTTGTGCGTCCGCAATTGCGATCGGGTTGGATGAACCTTCCGGATATTTATATCAACAATGAGGCTCCAGAACGTGCCGATCAGCAGTTGGTATTTCATCAATTTCAAGTAACGGCAGGTGGGTATTTTCACATCCGATTGAAGAAGAAGAAATAATTTAATTACGAATTATCAATTACGGATTATCAATTACGGATTA
>CAXNGM010000366.1:0-3026 GCA_964201695.1 Bacteroidia bacterium
TTTTTGATGATGATTCCCGTGGGTTTATGTGTTAGTCGAACTGCAGTTTCTACCTTGTTTACGTTCTGTCCTCCTGCCCCACCAGCGCGGAATGTATCCCATTCGATGTCGCCCATGTTGATTTGAATGTCGATGGTATCGTCAATCAAAGGATATGCATAAACTGAGCAGAATGAAGTATGACGACGCGCATTGGAATCGAATGGTGAAATACGCACGAGTCGATGAACACCGCTTTCGCCTTTTAAATAACCAAACGCAAACTCACCATCAATCTGAATCGTAGCGGATTTAATTCCAGCCACATCACCTTCCTGCATGTCCACTTCAGAAACCTTGAAACGATTCTTCTCTGCCCACATCCGATACATACGCAAAAGCATGGAAGCCCAATCGCAGCTTTCTGTTCCGCCGGCTCCAGAGTTTATCGTTAACACACAACTCAGGTTGTCTTCTTTACCCGAAAGCATGTTTTTAAACTCCAAATCTTCGAGGTCATCAACAATGAGCTTGTATTGTTCGTCGAGTTCGGCTTCGGTTGCTCCGTCTTCTTTGAAGAAGTCCATGAGCACCTTCAGGTCTTCGATTCCAGCTCCGATTTTCTTCCATCCGTCTGTCCATACTTTCTTATCGCGAATGGCTTTCAGTTTCTTTTCAGCGACTGATGGGTCGTCCCAGAAATTGGGAGCAGTAGTTTCGCGTTCTTCGAATTCTAATTCGGCAAGTTTCCGATCGACGTCAAAGATGCCTCCTTAGCGCATCCAGGCGATCATCCAGCGAGGTAATTTGGTCTTGTTGGATCATAATGAGGGCAAAGATAATTTTTTGGAGATGGTTTTGGGAGATATTTGATGGATTGAAAGTAAAATCAACGGAATGCTCACATTGCATAGCATTTCAAAAAATGTCTTCTTCTATCTGGAGATAAGTTTTGAGAAATAAAACATAAGAATGGCGATGAATAGCTTTCCTTAAAATTTAATTGCAAGACGTTACTGTTGATTCTTTAAAATGTTGAAAAATACAAGTTCGTAATTCGCACTTCTTCCCCCTTCGTTGGTTTGTTTTAAAATACCTTTTTCAATTAAATCTTTAATATCTCTTAATGCAGTATCAGATGAAGTTTTATTGATTTTCGCCCATTTCGAAGTTTGTAATTTACCTTCGAAATTATCAAATAACATGTTCAGTATTTTTCTTTGTCGAACGTTGATTGATATTGATTCATGTAGTCTCCAGAATTCGGCTTTTTGCTTTATTCTTAATGTTATATCTTCGGTTGCTAACATGGCACTCTTCAAGCATTTTAGAAACCATTCAAGCCATTCTGTTATATCGTTTGAACTATGTTGAACCTTTTGTAAAACCTCATAGTACTTTTTACGCTCTTCTAGAATTTGACTCGACATACTGTAAAAACGTTCCCCACTTCCTTCTGCTCGTGCAAGTAGCATATCGGTAATAGCGCGACCTATTCGACCATTTCCATCATCAAATGGGTGAATAATTATAAACCAAAAATGAGCAATCGCTGCTTTAATGACTAAATCAAGAGAAGTGTCATTGTTAACCCAATCAAGAAATTTGTCCATTTCAGATTTAACAAATTCGGGCTTTATTGCTTCATAATGAATCTTTTCTTTACCCATTGGACCTGAAACAATTTGCATCACTCCCGATCTGTAACTGCCAACTTCAATTTTATATAGTCCACTGAAACCCGTTGGAAAAAGAGATGCATGCCAACCAAACAATCGATTTTCGGTCAATGGTAAATCATAACGCTGCGTCGCATCCAACATCATTTCAACGATGCCTTCTATATGTCGACTGCTTTTAACAAGCCCTGCGGTATTTATACCGAGTCGCCTAGCTATAGATGAACGAACTTGATCAAAATTGAGCAGCTCTCCTTCAATTTCTGATGATTTAACTACGTCTAATGTTAATGCAGATAACGTCGCTTCCTCCTTAGCTGAAAAGCCCAGTGCATTCATTTGACCGATGATTTTACCTTGCATCAGTCGAACCTCACCAAACAATAAACTAATTGACCTTTCTTGCCAAGTAAAATCTGACCAATCCGGATATTCGTAAATATATTTAGGCATTGAAACCAATTTATAAGACAAATATATGAATTATTCGCCGCAAATATGCAATGAATAATTGACAGATTCACCGCATAAAGTTTGTTTACCCATAATCAAAGTTCAATCAACAGAATGAAAAGCGTGTATTTCACCTCAGTAAACTAATCAATTGAAAACAATAAATCAAAGCACAGACTCTAAGCTTTTCAGTTACAAGGACTTTCTGTAATTAACAAATAAATGAATCCAAATGATGCGAGCCGTTCGATAATACACGGGAAGCAAAACAACAAGCGATAGTATAAAACTCAGAAAATACTGCGTCACACTGAAGCCTAAATAAACACGCATAAAAAGATAAAGCGCTATTCCAACACCAACCGTTAAGGCATAACTCACATACATTGCCCCGAAATAAAAACCGGGTTCACGTCTAAAATCCTCATTACATACTTTGCAGCGCTGGTTCATTTGCGTGGTATGGGCCAAATTGTAGGGATTATTATATGCGAAAAAATTGCCTTCATGACAATTTGGACATTTGTTCGCTGCGATACTGTATAGCATGCTGTCTTTGAGTGACATTTTTTGAAGTTGGTGATACAAATGTCGCTTGGATAAACGACAAAACGATGGTACTAATCCGCTAAATGATGGTACAAATCACAACTGCTTCCGAAAGGCTTCGGGACTCATTCCGCTGTGCTTCTTGAAAAAACGACTAAAGTAGGAGTTGTCGCTAAAATTGAGCTGCCAA
Source organism: Bacteroidia bacterium (assembly GCA_964201695.1). Classification (GTDB taxonomy): domain Bacteria; phylum Bacteroidota; class Bacteroidia; order M30B66; family M30B66; genus CALQRR01. Next base: position 2,851 of record CAXNGM010000366.1, read on the forward strand.
GCAATTTCACTAATGGATTTCGTTGAATAGGCCAATAATCGTCGAGCCTCAGCAATGAGTCGTTCTTGAACTAATTCGGTGACGCTCTTATTTAATTGTTGGCGAGTACTTGTATTCAATTGCGAAACCGAAACATGTAACTGTTCAGCATAAAAGGTTACAAGTTTATGCTCGGC
>CAXNGM010000367.1:0-3024 GCA_964201695.1 Bacteroidia bacterium
GTGCAAATGCCGATATTTTCATTTCTTCCGACTTTAAATACCATCAATTTTTCGATGCAGACCAAAGAATTATCATCGCAGATATAGGACACTTTGAAAATGAGCAATTTACAATACCATTAATTCATAGGTTTCTGAAAGAAAAATTCCCTAAATTTGCCGTCCATTTAACTACAATTTTGACCAATCCAATACACTACGTCTGACAACTATGAGCGCAACACTTCCAGCAGAAACCAAATCAGATATTACAGTTGAAGAAAAACTTCGTGCACTATACAAACTGCAGTTAGTTGATACCAAGATTGATAAAATCCGCATGGTTCGCGGAGAATTACCTCTTGAAGTTCAAGATTTAGAGGATGAATTAGCCGGCCTAGAAACTCGTATCAATAACCTTCAATCTGAAGTTAAGCAATTAGATGATTCAACTATCGACAAGAAAAATGCGATAAAAGAATCACTTTCTTTGATTGCTAAATACGAAGCACAACAAGGAAACGTTCGTAATAACCGCGAATTCGACTCAATCAATAAAGAAATTGAATATCAAACACTCGATATCCAACTTTCTGAAAAAAGAATGAAGGAATTTAAATCCAGTATCGAAGCTAAGACTGATTTGATTGCTGTTTCAAAAACAAATTTCGACGAACGTAGCAAAGATTTGGAACATAAAAAAGCTGAATTAGCTGATATCGTTGCTGAAACTGAGAAAGATGAAGAAAAGCTTTCTGAAGAATCAAGCAAAGCAGCTGTTCACATCGAAGAACGCCTTTATGCAGCTTACAAGCGAATTCGTACAAATGCAATTAACGGTTTAGCCGTTGTTACAGTTCAACGTGATTCTTGTGGTGGTTGCTTCAATCATATTCCACCACAACGTCAAATGGACATTCGTCTTCGTAAAAAAATCATCGTGTGCGAATATTGTGGTCGCCTTTTGGTAGATCCAGAAATTGCAGCAGATCTTCTTATTATAGAATAATTAAAAAGGACGCTTATCTTTGAAGGGATTACTTACGAGTAATCCCTTTTTTTATGCTGTTACGTTTTCTTTTGGGTTTGCTTTTGTTTCCATTGTTGCTTCAAGCACAAGGAACATTTGTATTATCTGAAAACGGAATAAAAGCCTATCAAGCTTGCAGCCGTTTCCAAATCAATCAAGCCAATCATTTTATCCAAATCGAAAAAAAAATAAATCCTTCCAATGGATTTATCTACCTCATTGCGAACTATTGCGATTTTTTAAAAGTCTTTATCGAAGACGATCCACTCGAATACCGTAAAGCCCTTGCGCGAAGATCTCAACGAATTAAAAATCTCGAGATATATGATAAGTCCTCGCCTTATTACCGCTATTGTTTGGCTGAGATTTATTTGCAATGGAGCTTTTTGCGTTTTAAGCAAGGTGAATTGTTAAAAGCAGCGAATGAACTCCAAAAGGCCAATTCTTTACTCATTGAAAATACCAAAATCCATCCTAATTTTATTCTAAACAAAAAAGGCTTGGCTATCGTTCACATTCTGGCCGGAAGTATTCCCGATAACCTCCAATGGATTGCTAATATCGCAGGCATTCATGGAAATACAAATCAAGGAGAACGCGAATTAAATGAAGTAATTACCTTCTGCCGAAAGTCCCCAAACATGCGTTTTCTGTTGCCTGAAATGTTATTCTTTAATCAAATGCTTAAGATCAATATCATGGATCAGTTGTCATTGCAACCTATTTCATCGAGTATTGATTCTGTCTATAAAAATGAGCCAATCATTCAATACATCGATATCCTACTAGCTCAAAAAACACAGCATGCAGCCGAAGTAATAAAACGTATTGAAATGTTTCCAATACAAGACAATGGAATTTCTTTCTGCTATATACATTATTTAAAAGCAGAAGCTTTAATGAACCTGAATAAACAGTCTGAAAATGGATTTCAACGATTTTTAAATTGCTCCAAAGGGAAACACTTTAAGCATGCTGCAATTCGTCGTATTGCATGGCAATATTTACTTCAAGGAAATACGGTTGAATATCAAAACAACATGCGAAGTATTATTCAATTAGGTGATGCTAAATCGGAAGAAGATAAACAGGCAATCCTCGAAGCATACTCAAAACAAATTCCCGATACCAATCTATTGAGGGCGAGATTACTTTTTGATGGTGGTGATTTTAAACAGGCAATAGCTCGTTTATTGGCGCTCCCAATTAAAGGAAATAACTTAGCCTTTATTTCACAACGGTCTTATCGCTTGGGGCGTTCCTATCAGATGCACAATAAAAACGATGAGGCTATTTCTTGGTTTAACATTGCGATAAGTAGCGGAGCAAATTTGCCAGAATATTTTGCAGCATCTGCAGCCTACAATGCAGGCAAGATTTTTTTAGCACAAGGCAAATTACAGGATGCAAAAATGATGTTTGTTCGTGTTTCTAAATTCCCCAACCATCCATACAAAAACAGTTTGGATGCAAAGGCGAAAACCGCTTTAAAGAAATTGAATTAAAAACGTGTTCCAACCGAAACAACCACATTGTGTCGGTTCATGCTAATAATAGCAGGGGTAATATTTGCTAAAGCAGGATTGTAGGCGTAATAATTTTTCTTCTGCTGACTATATACATAAGCAATGTCAATGAAAAATTCAGATTCTCGGTAACCTCCTCCAATAGAATATGTCGTTATTCCTTGGTTCTTTTCAGCACTTGAATAAGGACTTCCGAGTAATTGAAAACCTCCTCTCAAATACATATCTTGAAAACGGGCTTCGCCGCCAATTCGAAGATTCCCAGTGTTTGCTAATTTATTTCGAATGACATCGTTTGTTGCATCAAAAACACCTGAATCTTCAATGATTTTTGATTGTGCATAGTTTAGTGTTTCATAATCAACAGAGAGAATTCCACGCTTTCCGAGAATAAATGCGGCACTACCTGTTAAACGAGCAGGTTGACGAAGTCTGTATTTGTAATTTCCTGTTATTTCACCCGGAAAATGATCGCCGTTGGAAAGACTG
>CAXNGM010000368.1:0-3012 GCA_964201695.1 Bacteroidia bacterium
GGCGAACGCATATCTCCTTTTAATTTCAAAACTGCGAGGTATTCGATAATACGTTCTTTTACTTTTTCTAATCCGTAATGATCGTGATCCAATATTTTTTGCGCGCGTTTTAAATCGAATATATCGGAAGAATATTGGTTCCAAGGCAATTCAATGAGTAAATCCAAATAATTCCGTTGAACCGAATATTCCGCTGAATTGGGGTTGATGCGCTGTAGTTTGTCGAGCTCTTTATTGAAGTGTTTTTTAACTGAGTCGTTCCATTTCATGGATTCGGCTTTTGTTCGAATTTCGCTCAGTTCCTCTTCATACACATTACCACCTAATTCTTCCTGAATGGTTTTTAATTGTTGATTCAGAAAGTATTCGCGTTGTTGTTGATCGATGTCTATTTTAACTTTACTCTGAATCTGATTTTTTAATTCTTGCAGTTGTAATTCATTACTCAGATTCTTTAAAACCAATTCGGCTCGCGATTTCAAATTCGCCACTTCCAACATCCGCTGTTTTTCGGCCATCTCGGCATTCATATTCGAGGATATGAAATTGATAAGGAATGATGGACTTTCGATGTTCTTTATTGCAAAAGCAGCCTCAGAGGGAATATTCGGAGATTGTTGTATTATTTGAAGTGAAATGTCTTTGAGCGATGAAACCATTGCCGCAAATTCCTTGTCATTTTTCTCTGGTCGTGTTTCCTCAAAAGGCTTGATTCTCGCTTTGATATAAGGCTCGGCTTGAGTTAACTCCTGAAGTTCGAAACGTTTTTTTCCTTGAATAATAACGGTTGTATTTCCATCAGGCATGCGAAGCATTTTTATAATAAATGCAATCGTTCCCACTTTATTTAAATCCTCAAAATTAGGATCTTCAATGGCTACATCTTTTTGCGAAACAACGCCAATGATTTTATCGGATTTGTATGCATCTTTAATAAGCTTAATTGATTTATCTCGCCCAACAGTAATTGGAATCACAACTCCCGGGAACAAAACCGTGTTTCGTAAGGGTAAAATGGAAACTTCTTCCGGAATTTCTTCCGTATTCATTTGCTCTTCATCTTCGCTCGACAAGAGTGGAATAAATTCCGAATCGTCGTCAATCATATTGGAAAAGCGGAAATTATCAAAAGGAGTATGTTCGTTCATAATAAAATTCAATGACATTTAGTCAGCAAGCCGACAAGAGTTGGGCATTTCAATCAGAAACGCGATTAAGTCAAGCCATGTGCCATCAAAGAAAATGGCGTTTTTCAGGAATTAGGACTGACTAAATGGACGTGTCAATTCAAAAACCTCCGCCAAAATCTGAGATTCAATTTGGTCGAATTCTACATGTCGCCTTTCCATTACGAGGGTAGCTGTTTCGGCGGCCTTATCGAAATTGTATTCCGTAATTCCCTGTGCGCCGCCCCAGCTGAAAGATGGAATGTGATTCTTTGGAAACCCTGCTCCAAAAATGTTCGCGCTAACTCCCACAACAGTTCCTGTGTTGAACATAGTATTGATACCACATTTGCTATGATCGCCCATGATTAATCCGCAAAATTGAAGTCCCGTCGAAACCATGCGTTCTTCAGCGTAGTTCCAAAGTTTTACATGTGCGTAATTATTTTTCAGGTTCGAATTGTTCGAATCGGCACCTATGTTACACCACTCACCAATAACGGAATTTCCTAAAAACCCATCATGTCCTTTGTTTGAATATCCTTGAATGACGCTGTTATTAATTTCTCCTCCAACACGCGAATGAGGACCAACAGTGGTTGCACCATAAATTTTCGCTCCAAGTTTAACGGCGCTTTCTTCGCAAAGTGCAAAAGCCCCACGAATTAAACTGCCTTCCCAAACCTCCGTGTTTTTACCAAGATAGATTGGGCCTGAAGTAGTATTGAAAACAGAACACAAAGCAGTAGCGCCTTCTTCTGCGAAAAAACGATTCCCAATAATAGTATTAGATGAGTCTATTTCTGCCGATTTTCGACCTGCTGTTATCAACTCAAAATCTTCTTCCAATGCACGCGCATTCAATGAGAAAATATCCCAGAGATGGTTTATTCGGAACAAGGGAAATGGGTATTCAATGCAATTGTAATGAGCTAAATCGATTGACAAACTATTTTCGGAATCGTATGCCGCTAATAATTCACCATGTTGAATAAGCGCTTGCCCTTTTGTCAGTTCTCTAATTGCTTTAATGATGTTACCTTCCGGAATGATTGAACCAGCAATGAGCCAGTTTTCATCAAAGCGACGTGTTGGATATTTGGGTTTTAGGTAATCTTGACTCAGAAAAGAAACACTTCCAAAATCACGCTTTTCCCATTTCTCTTTAATGGTGAGAATGCCAATACGTAAATCGGCGATGGGTCTGGTATAAGTTAATGGAAGGAGATGATTGCGGCGGGAATCATCGAAAAGGATAATATTCATAATAACAAAAATAAAAAAGCCCTCCAAATTGGAAGGCTTTCTAAATGATTTGTTGGGAATAAATCACATATTGATTTTCCCCTGATGGCCTTTGTAGCGGTTACGGAATTTATCAACGCGACCAGCAGTATCAACTAATTTAATCTTACCTGTATAGAAAGGATGAGATGATGAAGAGATCTCCAATTTGGCAACTGGATATTCTACGCCATCCAACATGATTGTTTCTTTGGAATCAATGCAAGACTTAGTAAGTGTCAATGTTTCGTCAGACATGTCTTTAAAAACAACTAAGCGGTAGTTCGAAGGATGAATTTCTGGTTTCATAATGGTATCGCAAAAATGGACGGCAAATGTAAGTTTAATAGATTTGTTATGCAAGAGAAAAAACAAGGAGAATGCATTTTGTTATTTCTTCATTGAAAAAAACGACTGTGCCAACTCTCAGAAGCGGGAATTACCCATGCGTTTTTTAATTCTTTCCCATTGAAAACAAGGTTGTTAAAGACTAATGCGCTCGATTCTATTTGACCATTTGCCGCCAATTGTTCAAACTCATTCATTGGAAGTATTCGAGCAA
>CAXNGM010000369.1:0-3010 GCA_964201695.1 Bacteroidia bacterium
GGATTGGGACAATTTTCTTGATAGAAAGGCAAATCGATTTTACTACAAACTCCCGGATAATCGCCCAAGCTCCCTTGTAAATCGCGAATAAGTTGAAAATGCAAATGTGCAGGCCAATTACCGTTTTCGTCCCAAGTGCCTAATTGACCAATTTGCTCACCTTGATTTATGATACCCCCAACTCGAGCATTGGCAATACTTTCATGAGAAAGATGTCCGTACAAACTAAAAACAGTTCCTTCATTTAATGAATGGTGGAGAATAATCGTTCCGCCATAATCGCCATAGGCATTGTTAATTGCAGCGCTGTGAATACTGCCATCTTCAAAAGCAAAAACATCAGTTCCAGCATTCATCCAAATATCAAGGCCCAGGTGCATACAGCGTGGACTTTCCGCATTTTCGTAATGTGAACTTCGGCGGTAAATAACGCGTTCTTCCAAATAACCACCTATTCCACAATTTCCTCCCTGAATTGAAATTTCGTCTTGAATAAACTGTTCAAAATGCTGACGATTATCTAAATCTATTTCTTTTAAACGAATGTTTTCTGCCGAAAAATCGAGTTGAACAGGAACAATACCTTGATCCGAATTTTTGAAGAGTAGGTTAATTAATTTCATCAAGCATCTATAAATTCCCAAGCCGAACGATAGGCGCCGGTTTGCTCGCAATGATCAATCAGTGATTTGTAAAAAGAATCATTTCCAAGCGTTGCACTATCCCCAATTAAGACGAGTTTTTTTCTTGCGCGTGTCATGGCCACATTCATTCTTCGATAATCCTGCAAAAACCCAATTTCATTGCGGTCGTTACTTCGAACCAATGAAACATAAATAGCATCGCGTTCTTGACCTTGATACGAATCGATGGTTTGCACTTCGATTTTGATGTGGGAATTAAGTAATTCTTTATTCTCTTCAAATTGCTCCAACAACTCCCCTACTTGTCCACGATACGGCGAAATTACACCAATGCTCACATTTCTATTTTGCAGTGAATCGGAAAGTGCTACAATGCGCTTCCATAACAATCTGGCTTCATCGGGATTGGTCAAGCTCTGGGTTTCGGGATTTTGGACTTCCTCCCAGCCCAATCCAGCAGTATCAATAAATTCAACTACGGGTTCCTCGCCCAAGCTCCAATCCGAAACAGTTTCATGCGCTTGCAAACGACCTTGGTAAAACCACTGATTCGAAAATGCCATGATTTGCTGATTCATTCTGTACTGCTTATTCAACAGGTGAGTTGGGAGTTTATCGATGGCTTTTTCCATCAAAGTAATAGCCAATCCTTCTCGCGCGGCTTCTTGCGATTTTACCGTTGGAGGCAATTGGTAAGGATCGCCAGCTAAAACAACACGATCGGCCTTCACAATGGGAATCCAACAAGCAGGTTCGGGCGATTGTGCAGCTTCGTCGATAAAGACCGTCGAAAATGTTTTTTTCTCGAGCAGATGATGATTCGCGCCAACCAATGTACAGGTAATGATTTGGGCAGTATCGACGCAGGTTTCTAAGATGTATTGTTCCAATTTCCGCGATTCCGATGCAATGGATTTGGCTTCCGAAAGAATCAGTTTACGTTGTTCACGTTCAGAATGTCCAAATTGTCGTTTGTATTTTCCTGCCATACGGCGCAATTCTGCAGCACGTTTTCGGTATTCGCGAATGTCGTTGTATAAGGGATGTTTTCGCAATTGGCCTTCCAAAGTGGATGATTCCAGAAGTTCGTTAATGCGTGCTACATTGCCAATGCGAAGCACGTTCAATCCAGCTTCGAGCGACTTCATCGTTAACCAATCTGCAGCGGCATTGCTTGAGGCCGTCATCAACACTTGTTCGCCTTGTTCAACAAGCAATTTCGCAGCAGCAATCAAGGTGGTTGTTTTGCCCGTTCCGGGTGGACCATGCACCAAACACACATCCTCCGAATTCAGAATCATATTCACTGCATCCTGTTGAGATTCGTTGAGATGATTGGGCAATTCGGGCATTTCTTGATTGAGCAAACAACTAGCTTCCCGATTAAACAGCAATACTTCGCGCAATTCGGTCAAGCGGCAATTCTTTGCATTGGCGACACGTTTCAAGGCAATTTCTTGTTCACGGTAGGCATTTTCATCGGGCATTAAAACAATCCCCAACTTCCCAAATTCAAGAATCTCGGGTGTTTCGTCGGTAAAGAAAATGACTTTTACCTGATCACCATTCACAAACTGAGTAACACCTTTACACGCATCGGGAGCATCGAAATCAGATGAAAAAACCAAGACCGATTTACCACCCGAAAACTGATGCGCCTTCTCTTTCTGACGCGTTCGTTCAAAAATCACGAAGGGATAATCGCCAAAGCCATAACCGGTTTCAACAATTTTTAAGGGATGCCAACAAATGCCCATTTCAACACGATGTTGAACGGTTGTGCCTTTCATCAGCTGCTCAAATTGACGCATCTCTTCGGCTTTTTCAAGCTGCAATAAATGTCCTAACTTCTCGAAATACTCCTCGGTGTTCATTGGAGCGCAAGGTAGGAGAAATGTAGAAAATTTGAATTTGGAAATCTAATAACCGTATCAAATTTTGTTTGGGATTTGATGCTGATCGATTTTACATTGCTCAAGAATTAAAAATCTTTTTGGGAATTTCTTAACTACGAGAAACTAGTATTTATAAATTTCGAATGAAATTATTTTCAATTATTTATAGGTTTTCAAGCGTAACTTAAATCACATTGAGAATTTAAAATCGAATTTATCATTCAACATAATACCTTATATTTCGAATAAATATTTCAATTATGATCATTAAGAAGCAATTGACATTGACTCTTGAACAGTTTCCAGAGCAGTTTTCTTTGGAGGAACTGATTGACAAGCTTATCCTTCTTGATAAAATTGAACGAGGGAATATCCAATCGGAAAATAACGAAGTTATCAATGAGGAAGAACTTGAAAATGATATGCAAAAATGGTTCAAATAAAATGGACAACACTATCTGTTGAGGACCT
>CAXNGM010000370.1:0-3010 GCA_964201695.1 Bacteroidia bacterium
TAAAAGCTGAAATAGGCAGTATGTTCGTTTGTTTTTGGAAGTAACTTGGAATAAGTAGATCGCGCCAAGGCTTGAATTCCGCCCATCACCAAACCAACAAAACAGGCCAACAACATGAAGCCGTTTGAATTGGATACGAAATAAGCACCTACACATATTCCAATCCACACAACAACCGAAATCATCATTGCCTCAATGTTTCCAATTCCTTGGGAGAGTCTCGCAAATCCAATTGAACCAATAACACCGACCAATTGAATGATTAAGATTGTGGGAATTAAAACTTCATCTTTTAAACCTAATTCTTTTTTACCAAAGTTAGCAGCCATATACATAACAGTTAGCACCGCCATCATAATAAAAAAGAAAGCAACAAGAAAAACAAGGAGTGATTTGTATTTTCTGAATTCTTTCCAAACCAAGATAAGTTCTCGGTATCCATTTAAAATGGGATTTTGATTCGAAGCTTTTCCTTTTATTTTTTTGGGTAAATAGGCAAATGTGTATTGAGCAAATGCGATCCACCAAACACCAACCGTAATAAAGCTGATTCGTGCTGCCATCCCTTTGGGAGGAATACCGAAAAATTGAGGCTTTAGTAACATGGCTAAATTGATTAATAACAAAACCACTCCACCAATGTATCCGAGCGCATAACCTCTTGCCGAGATACGATCTTCCATTCCCTCAGGAGCAATTTCGGGCAACCAAGCATTGTAAAAAACCAATCCCCCGCTGTAACCAATTCCAGCCAACATAAATGCAATGATTCCCCATTCGAGGTTGGAGCTGGTAAAGAAATACAAAGCCATGCAGGAGATTCCGCCTAACCATGTAAAAATTTGCATGAACAATTTACGACGGCCAGTATAATCGGCAATGGATGCTAAAAGCGGAGATAAAAAAGCAACAATTAGAAATGAAGCCGAAACGGTCCAAGCGTACAAAGAAGTATTCAATACTTCCCATTCAAAAAAATGAACCATTCCATGAGCATCACCTTGAGCAACTGCAGCATAATATGCAGGTAAAATTGCGGATGTAATACTCAATTGATACACCGAATTGGCCCAATCAAAAACTGTCCATGCTCTAATAACTTGAGTATTACCTCGTAAATTCATGTAAAACGGATAATTATTTTAATGAAAAAATATGGCGAATGTAATTCTGAATTCCTTATTTTCACCAACATTAATTTTATACAAAATCTATATGAAATCGCCTGAATTAACTTCTACCATTCTTGTCCCTATCGATTTTTCTCTAATTACTCCTCCTGCTATTGCTCATGCGCAATTGTATGCTGGGATTTTCGGAAAGCACATTACACTAGTTCATTTAATTGACAAAGGTTGGGGAGATAAAGAACACGATATTCTTTTAGAAGAAGAAGAAGCGTTGTCGAAACTACAAAACTTAGCCGATGATATTTATGCTTCTTCAGGCATTACTGCAAAAGTGATGGTTCGTCGTGGTGATTTTCATGAAGGCATTGGCGAATTAGCCGAAGAACTTAATGCCACATTAGTGGTTATGGGCACCAAGGGAATTCATGGAATTCAGCGTTGGACAGGAAGTCATGCTATCAGAGTTATCAAAAATACCAAAGACACACCTTACATTGTAGTTCAAGATATTCCAAAGCGTAACGAAGTAAAAACCGTTGTACTTCCATTCTCTTTCACTGTAGAAAGTCGTCAGAAATTGGCATGGGCAATTCACCTTTCGAAGTTATTTTCTTGTCATTTCTTGGTTATTGCAGAGCATCAAACCGACGAGTTTATTCAAAATAAAATCCAGAATAACATGTCGTTTGCGAAAAAATATTTGAGTCAACATGGATGTAGTTTTTCCATTGAAACAGCAAGTGGATTAACTGCATTTCATAAAGAAATCATGATTTACTCGAATGCCAAAGAAGCCGATTTGATTCTAATTATGACCGATGAAGAGCGTGAATTGGCTGAGTTTTTCACAGGAACTCACGAACAAGAAATTATTGCGAACGAAATGAAATTACCAGTTATGGTAATGAATCCTGTTGATAATATGTTGATTTTAGGAGCAGCGATGTTCCAATAAATTGAAGTATTGAGACCTTTTTTAGTTGGAATTTCTTGAGTTTTATTTTTTCGTTTCCTGATAAAAACTAATTCTGACCTATACTGCAACTTCATGAAATAAGGGCAGAAGCTAATTTCTTGCTCAAAAAAACTATATTTGCAACATATTACAAACCTATGAACTTTGTCTTGAGGCAGGTTCTTTAACTACATTCAAAGCAAAGCATGGCAAAATCATCTGAAACCTTCAATAAAAAAGAGAACGAGAAAAAGCGCTTAAAGAAAAAGAAGGATAAAGAGCAAAAGAAGGAAGACAGAAAATCGACTGTTGGGAAGGCTAAAAGCTTTGATGATATGATTGCTTATGTGGATGAAAATGGGAACATCACTTCTACCCCACCCGATCCATCCAAAAAACACGTTGTTAATATTGAGGAAATCCGTATTGGAGTTGCCAAGCAGGAGGATCTAGAACCGGAGGATTTACTTCGAAAAGGAACCGTTTCGTTTTTCAACACATCCAAAGGATATGGTTTCATAAAAGATCACGTGAGTCAGGAAAGCATTTTTGTGCATATAAATGGCTTGGTTGACCAAGTAAAAGAAAACGATAAAGTTACCTTCACAACAGAACAAACTCCCAAAGGGAAAAGTGCTGTAGATGTAAAATTGGCATAAAGTCCAAACAAAATTAATATAGTGTAGATTGCTATGTTGGCTTAATAACCAATATATTCATAATATTCAGATTTCATTGTAATGAATGAATCTATTCATTTATGGTCGCAATTGAAAGAACACAAAAACGCAAAAAGCCTAATGTGTTGAAAATTGACAAATACATAATGCCTTGAAAAACAAATATTAAGGTTCTTTTTCATTGAATATCTTAAACATTGTCAACAAGTCTTCATGTTCTGCGTTAAGTTTGCGGTCGTTTTCAA